>JAYKIC010000356.1:0-11017 GCA_035284985.1 Leptolyngbyaceae cyanobacterium | reverse complement strand
GATCCGCTTCAGCCCTTGCCGCTGCCAGTTCCGCTGCAATGCGCTGTTCCGCTTCAGCTTTTTCAGTGGCCAGTCGGTCCGCTTCAGCCCTTGCCGCCGCTAATTCCTGGGCCACCCGTTGTTCCGTTTCAGCTTTTTCCGCCGCCAGTCGATCCGCTTCAGCCCTTGCCGCTGCCAGTTCCGCTGCAATGCGCTGTTCCGCTTCAGCTTTTTCAGTGGCCAGTCGGTCCGCTTCAGCCCTTGCCGTCGCTAATTCCTGGGCCACCCGTTGTTCCGTTTCAGCTTTTTCTGCTGCCAGTCGGTCCGATTCGGCCTTCGCTGCCGCTAGTTGCTCCGCCGCCAGTCGATCCGCTTCAGCCCTTTCAGTGGCTAAACGATCCGCCTCGGCCTTGGCCGCTGCTAGCTGCTTCGCCGCCAAGCGGTCCGCTTCAGCCTTTTCCGCCGCCAGTCGATCGGCTTCGGCCTTGGCCGCCGCAATTTTGACTTGTTCGACCTTGACCCGTCTAGCCTCTTCCGCTTGTTCCACCGCCAATCGTTCCGCTTCGGCTTTCATTGCGGCTAATTTGGCTGCTGCATTTTTTTCGGCGTTGGCTTTTTCCGTCGCTAGTCGCTCTTTTTCGGCTTGGATTGCGGCTAACTGTTGAGCGGCAAGCTTTTCAGCCCGAACACGCTCAGCGGCTAACTGCTCTGCCCTGGCCTTGGTCGCCGCCAACTCTGCGGCTTGAGCTTTAGCTGCTTTAGCCTTTTCGGCTGCTTTTTGAACGGCTACCCGTTGGGCGCTACGTACATCACTTTCAGGTTGTCCTGAAACGGGTGGAGCGTTAGCAATATTAGCCATCAGTCCATCTTGGCCCCAAACACTTTGATGAAGTTCATCACAAAAGGTTTGAAGCTCGTACCGGAAAATGGCTAGGTCATTAAACAGGTCAGTCATGACAGCCGCTCGTTCAGCTCGTCCCTGTTGTAAATCCTGACGCACTTGGGTGAAGATATTATTTAAGTGTTGCGATCGCTTTTCAGCCGCTTGACCAAGCTCCTCAAAGAAACTAGACATGACCTGGGTCCGCTCAATGGGATATTGGGCTAAGGTCTCTTTGAGTTGTTGAAACATCTGAGTGAGATGTTGCGATCGCGCTACTCCCGCTTGGCCAAGCTGTTCAAAAAAATCGTTCATCGCGGCTGCGCGATCGGCCCGATACTGCTTAAAATCGGCTTGAATTTGTTGGCCGCGTTCTTGCCGTAGCGTTGCCAACTGCCCCAAATAGCTATCCACCTGTTGCATCAAGCCCGTCACATAGGCCAGCAGCTCTTGCTGGAGTTGTTGGGCGGTCTCAATGCGTTGCTGATGGTAGGCATGAAGCGTGCAGTGAACATCTGTCTGCATCGTTGCCACTTCATCCTGCAACGTCTTTAGCTCACTTTGAAATTGCTGCCGGAGCGCTGTGACCGATTGTTGCAAATCCCCATGAAATTGCAGCAGTTCTTGAAATAGTTGATCAGAACTGAGACTGCGCTCCGTACCTAAATTTTGCAGCAACTGTTGGGTTTGGGTAGCCAAGGACGTTGAAAATTCCTTCAATTCCTGCATCAGAGCTTGAGCATCAACCTGCCGTTTTTGGGTCGTTGCAGCCAGCAATGTTTGTACATCCCGTTGCAGCCCAGTATGAAATAGCCCTAGCTCCTGGCGTAATTGAGTTGCCTGTGCCTGACGCTCTTTCGAGAGCGCCGTCATTTCCGCTTGGACAGCTACTCGATATTGCCTCAACTCCGCTTGACGTTGGCGCAATTCAGTTTGACGCTGCCTCATTTCTTCGTAGTGTTGTTGGCGTTGTTGTCGCCAGATATCTTTAAGAGCAGTCACAATTATCTCCCAAAAAAGCTAAGGGTCCACAGGTTTATTGCGTTCAATGGCTCCAGCATCATGAGCTGGTGCAGAGAAATAAGACTGGACACCCCGATCATCATAGGCTTGAATAAGCAATCCTCAAGCTTGAGGCGTGACCGGAAAGGATCACTTTCCGGTCACGGCATCCTACATCTATGCAGCAGGAACAGCAGCCTGAGCAGTCAAACCAACGGCTTCGGCATACTTCAAGTATGTATCGACGGATGCGATTACAATCCGAGCTTCAACAGCTAGCAATTCAATACCAACCAAGGAAACACGAACCCATGCATCAACAACTACACCTTTATCCAAGATGCGATCCACAACTTCAGCCAAGCTAGAGGAAGAGTTTACTTTTTCAACGGCCATAGGAAATCACCTAAATAATCAGTAAAGGACATGTGTATCAGTTGGTAGACAAACACCCGCTCACACTAGCCCACAGGGTGGAGCTATTAGTGTTGTGATGAAACTTCAAGGTGCTTGACACCGTACATTAATTTCTTCAACAACGATATGAGAGATGTTCTGTAGCTAGGATAGCCAGTAGTTTTCACAGAATAGTCATTACAAACACGGAATCAACACCTTAAGTTTCATGAAGCCGGAAGCATGGTACCCGTAAAATCACTGAGCTTGTCCAGAGGGCTATAAACAACGTCTGAACCGTGCAAAAGAAAGAGCCGTGTGCTTTGATCAATCACTTGTTTAGTTGGATTTCTCTAAAGCGTTTCGACTGATTTCATCTTGCCCATTCTTCCCCATTAAATAACATAAACCCGAAACTTTTTGGTAATTAATTTAAGCTTTGCCAAATTGCGAGATGTAACGAAAGCCTGCATCCCTTATCTGATGCATAAATGACGCAATATCCCAAGGTTTCAGCTTGTAAAACCTGGCTTTAACTTTTATTAAGAATCCCTATGGATACTGGTAATTCTAGATGTGGACAAGCTCTCTAGCCCTTCGGAACTCTGGACTGGAAACCACTATCAACCTAAGGTCGGACCAACAGGTTGAAAAAGCGACGATCTGATTAGCCTATATCAGCAACACCAGATCGTCTAGACACAAATGTTACACCCAATCATACTTCGAACCCGGAAATCACTAGGTGCAGAGTTACTATCAAGAGCAATAATCTCAGTAAAAAATGTCAGCATAAATCATGCCAATTCAATGTAAGAATACACAGAATAAGCCTGCATATAAAGGCGACTTAATTGCCTTTTCATATGCAGACTTATCCATAATTAAGCCTTTCCAATTATTTAAGAAATGAGGTAATCATAGCAAGGTTATCTATATTTTTTCAAACGTAGTAGGAAGTAACTGGGTAATCTTTTGTATTGATATTTGACCAGTAGACTGTTGTTTAATACTAAAGACGGAAATAATTATATAGACTGGTTATTGAGTGGCTCGCAGGCGGTGAATGAGTCAATTAATTTCTGACTCATTCAGAAGATTTGCTTGGTTCTCTGGCCCATCGTTTAGTGGGAATAGGTCGGGACATTATCGGTTTTCAGGACGTTGGAGAGAGGCTCCGGACGTTTTCTAACCTGATGAGTTTTTAATCTGCCCTATTGGAACCAAGCAGTCAGTTCACAAGAATCAATCCAATGGAGGGAAAGCCCCTCCCTCCTTCCCGTTCTATCTTCCCAATTGCTAGGCAAGAACACGTAGAAGGAGAGCAAGATCCTATGAAGCTTTAGCAGGCTGTCTTACTGCTGGACCCGTTTTTCAAACTCTTCTGTAGTGGCTTCCACCAATTTGAGGGCTTCAGCATGAACCAACGGGTGCTCCTGGTGTAGCCAACTGAGAAGTCGTGACACTTGGGCATTACGCAACTCCAGATCTGCTTGAAAAATCGTGGCCATTGCCATAAATTTGGCATATTGATCTGGGTGCCCCTGTTGGACAAAGTGGTTCATCAAGGCTGTTACGGCTTGCTGACGAACGGGATCATTGATTTGATCAGGATTCATGGTTGTCTCCTTGATAGTTTTTGAGTTTTTGAGTTGGCGTGTTTCGGAGTAGGGGCATTTTTCGTTCTTCGTTCTTCGTTTTTTCCTTAGGGAGTGTGGCGTTGGAGCATGATGAGGTGATGGGCGTTGGCGAAATCATCGGTGGTGATTTGGATGTGGTTGGGATCGGTCAGTCCCTGGGCGCGGTAGCGTTGGATGGCTTCCAGAGCAGCTTGGTTACTGAGTAGGGCCAAGTCAGCCCCGTTCCAGCCATCGGTGCGGGTAGCCCAATCAGCTAAATCTACTTGGTGGAGGGGGCGATCGCCATTATGAATCGTCAGAATAGCTAACCGACTATCATAATTCGGTAAGTCTACTTTGATTTGCAGATCCAGCCGTCCACCGCGCAACAATGCAGGATCGAGGGCTTCCGGGCGATTAGTGGCCGCCACTAACAATACATCGGTGCAATCTTGCAATCCGTCCAGTTCAGTGAGCAATTGACCGACGACACGATCGCTCACCCCTGAGTCCCCACTAAATTTGCCTCGTACTGGAGCCAGGGTATCGATTTCATCCACAAACACGACGCAGGGGGACACTTGACGGGCCTTGGTGAACAACTCCCGCACCGACTGTTCCGCTGCCCCCACCCAACGACTGAGCAATTCAGGACCGTTGACCGCGATGAAGTTGGCACGGGCTTGGGAGGCGATCGCCTTTGCCAATAACGTTTTACCTGTTCCTGGCGGCCCCCATAGCAGAATCCCCCGTGGGGCTTTCGCTCCGGTCTTTTGGTACAACTCTGGATAGAGCAGCGCCCCCTCCACCGACTCTTGCAGCTTTTGCTTAACACTCTCCAATCCGCCAATTTCATCCCAGGCCACCGAGGGCGATTCCACTTCCACCGAGCGCAAGGCCGAGGGTTTGATCGCTTTCAATGCGTGGAAGAATTCTTCCTGGGTGACGGTGAGGACATCGGGGATCGGGGAATTTAAATTGGGCAATTGGCGCTTGAGGGCAGCGTAGGCGGCTTTTTGACAGAGCGCTTTCAGATCTGCCCCTACGAAACCAACGGCGAGATCGGCGATCGCCTCCAAATTCACCAGCGGGTCCAATGGCATCTCGCGGGTGAGAATCGTGAGAATTTCCAAGCGACCATCCCGGTCGGGCACCTTAAACTGCACCTCCCGATCCAATCGCCCCGGTCGCCGCAGGGCCGGGTCAAGGTGATTCGGTCGATTCGTCGCCGCCAGGACGATCACCCCTTCCGTTTTGGCAAATCCATCCATCAAACTGAGCAACTGGGCCACTAGGCGCTTTTCCACCTCGCCCTCAACCTTGCTGCGATCGGGCGCAAGACTGTCAATTTCATCAATGAATATCAGACAAGGAGCTGACTTTGCCGCTTTTTCAAAAATCGCCCGCAGCCGACCTTCCGCCTCACCATAATACTTACCCATCACCTCCGGTCCCACAATGGCAATATAGCTAACCCCCAGAGAGTCGGCTAATGCCCGTGCCGTCAAGGTTTTTCCCGTACCCGGTGGTCCCACCATCAACACGCCCCGTGGCGGTTCCAGACCTAACTTTTTCAGTAAATCAGGACGCTTCAGAGGAATTTCCACCAATTCCCGTAACTCATTCAGCGTGTCCGCCAGTCCGCCCACATCCGCGAGGGAGGGGGCAGGTTCATCAGGAGTTTCGGGTTCAGGGGTTGGGGAGTTGGAGGGTTGGGGAGTTGGGGAGTTGGAGGGGGGGCGAATATTTTGGGTGCCAATATTATCAGCAGAAATATTGTTCGGAATATTGCCTTGGCGGGGAATGCTGCTGAGGGAGCGGGAGTTAAACCGGATATCGGTTTTGAGTTCACCATTTTCAGCTTTCTCCTCCAGGGTTTTAGCCAATTCCAGGAGTTGCTCAAAACCTTTGAATAAGTCGCTCATGGGAGAAATACCAGTGAGGGGTTCAGGATCAGCGAACGGAGGGCCATGAACATCTACAGCCATTGCCTCCTTCAATCATCCCGTTTTTCAAAATCTTTTAACGAGATAGAGGAAAGAGTATGGAGTTTGTGATGGAACTTAATCTGACTTAATATCTAGATTCAACAGTTGACCATATCTTAGCTACCGTGGTGAAGGGATGGCCCAATTGAGATGGGTCTATCGGATCTCCGGTTCTCCCCGCACCTCCAATTCCAGTCCAGATCCTCCCATTTGCCGATGGCCCACAAATGGTGATCCCGTGAGTGGGTCAATTATTTCGATGGATGATACTCATACTGGGGCTAAGCGGGTCTCAGCGGCAGTACTGGGTGGCTTGGCAATAAAGCTTGACAAAGGCGATCGCCACCTCGGATAATATAAGACTGTTTGCTCGGATCAGGTGAAACAGACTCGCTAGCCATGGGAGTTCCATAGTGGCTACGGTTCTCGACCTGTACGGCAGTTGTTCTGGAGTATATAGATAATATGGCATATGCAATTGTTGCAGCGAGTGGAACCCAATTGCGGGTAGAGCCAGGTCGCTTCTATGATGTGAACCGCTTGGCTGTTGAAGCAGATGACAGCATTACCCTGGATGAGGTTCTTTTTGTTAATAACGATGGGGACGTAGTGGTCGGTCAGCCTGTGGTTGAAGGCGCTTCCGTACAGGCGACCGTGATGAGCCACCTTCGAGGGCGCAAGGTTATTGTTTATAAGATGAAGCCTAAGAAAAAGACGCGGAAAAAGCGCGGGCATCGTCAAGAGTTAACCCGCATTATGATCAATTCCATCACGGTGAACGGTACGGTTCTAGAGGCGAGTGCAGCGGCGGTTCCCGCAGACGTGGTAGACTTGGCACCAACTGAAGGGGTAGAGCCTACCACTGTGAGCGCGGCTGATGGGGCTGACAACGAATAAGAGGTTGAGGCGATCGCCCTAGCAATCCCTACGGGAGTTGGGCAATAATGTAGCTAGGAGATAGGATAGTTGATCTATTCCGTCAAAGTTGATCGGGTATGGAGCAATCTCACCAGTACCTGAGATCATTAGGAAGCCATCTTGATACAGACTGGGTCAAAGGTTGTAATTATTTAAGTTCAGTTAGTAATTGGTCACTGAGGAAAAATAAATGGCTCATAAGAAGGGAACAGGTAGTACTAGAAACGGTCGCGATTCTAATGCCCAGCGCCTTGGCGTAAAGCGCTATGGTGGTCAAGTAGTTCGAGCGGGTAATATTTTGGTCCGGCAGCGGGGCACTAAAATGCATCCTGGTAACAACGTTGGTATTGGCAAAGACGATACCCTATTTGCGTTAATTGACGGTGTAGTGACCTTTGAGCGTAAAGGTAAAAGCCGCAAGAAAGTGAGCGTTTACCCGACCGATGCGGTGGCTACCGCCTAAGGAACCTCTAAGTTTTTTGAATAGACTGTAGTCGATCAACACTTTTGGCTGATCAACATTTAGGTATATCCTTTGACGGGTATGCCTTTGCTTTTTTAAGCTTATGTAATCCATTTTCCTGGTACAAGTCTAGAGATTATCGACTTAAAGCCTTATGAGCACTACATCAGAAGAAGTGTGGCAGCTCTTACGAGAGCTAGTTCAATCCCAACAACAGACCGATCGCCAACTTCAACAGACCGATCGCCAACTCAAGGAACTGGCGCAGGAAACCGATCGCCAATTAAAAGAATTAGGCAAACAGATCGGGGGGTTGGGAGCAAAGTTTGGTAGTTTTACCGAAGGGTTAGCCCTCCCTTCAATGGATCGAATTTTGCGGCAGCAGTTTGGCATGGAATATGTTGGCGCTAGGGTACGCAAGCGGATCAATGGGGAGGACATTGAGATTGATGTGTTAGCCTATGCCAATAGCGATCGCCAAGCTGTCTACATCGTTGAAGTGAAGAGTCATCCCAGAGAGGAGGCGATCGCTCAAATGAAACGACTCTTGCAGCGATTTCCTCAATTTTTCCCAGAACATCAAGACAAGGCATTGTACGGGATTTTAGCCGCAGTGAGTTTACCAGAAGAACTGCGACAGCGGTTGTTAGCTGAGGGGATCTATGTGGCGCAAATTGATGATGAGGTGTTTCGGTTGGATGTGCCAGAGGGATTTGAGGGCCGCTCGTGGCATGAAGATGCACAATCTGGAGCTTGAATGATCCCAGGCCATCTGTCCAGCCTTCCTTATCTGCCGTTCCCTTCAGGTGCCGTGGGATTTAGTTCAAAGGTTAGGACCGTTTCATCAATACCTTTGAGGTCCAAAGGTCGCAATTTGCTAATTTCTGTATCGTCAAGGTAATCCGCCACCGTGGCCGATACCAAAATTTTGCCAGGATGGGCCACCTCTTGAATCCGGGAGGCAATGTTAACACTGGGGCCAATAGCTGTGTAATCCGATCGTTCCTCACTGCCGAACATGCCCACCACTGCCGTACCTTGGTGGATGCCGCACCGGAACTGAATAGCTGGAATGCCCTGCTCCTGCCACTTAGCATTGAGTTTTTCCAAGGCCACCAACATTTGACGAGCCGAGGCGATTGCCCGTCGCACCTGTTCATTCGGACTCATATCTTCCGGCGCACCAAAAATAGCGAGAACCGCATCCCCCATAAATTTGTCCACCGTGCCACCATTTTCAAAGACAGCGTGGGTCATTTCCCCCAGATATTCATTGAGCAAACTAGCCACACGACGCGATCGCAACGTATTGGAAATTTGGGTAAAACCCACGATGTCGCTAAACAAAACCGTCACTAGCCGAGGTTCCGGTGTTAAATTCAAACTCAGTTCGCCTTGAGCCGCCCTCTTCACCAATGTGGGTGGCAGAAAGCGCTTCAAGACAGACTCAGTAAGATAAGCATTCAATTGGGCCACTTGTTGCTCACTGGCTTTGAGGGCCAGCAAATTTCGCACTTCAGCCAACAATTCACGATGGTTGAAAGGCTTAGACAAGTAGGCATCAGCCCCTTTCTCTGCTCCTTCAATCCGAGTATCTTCATCCGCCTTCGCCGTCACCAAGATAATGGGAATCCCCTTAATGGCATCCGTTTGTCGAACCCGCTGAATCAATTCCAAGCCAGAGACATGGGGCATCATCAAATCCGTGAGGATGAGGTTCGGTTGCCGCAGTTGAATCAGCTCTAAACCCTCTAAGCCATGACGGGCAGTGGAGACCTGATACCCAGCCTGTTTGAGAATAGAGGATACATAACTACGTAGGTCTGGATTATCATCCACAACCAAAATATGGGCAGCTTTAGTCGAGCTTGGCCCCATCTCAGTCATAGGAACGGGGGCGATCGCCCCTGCCATATCCGTAAGCGGCTGTTCAGAGCCTTGGGTGCTGACAAAAATCACATCCGATTCCGCTTCAGATATATCTGCATCCACGTCTGCCAACTCCACCAAGGACTGAGTTCCCCCGATTTCCACCGGAACCTCCGAGACCCGATCCGCAGGCAAATGGGCCACACCATACCGCAACGCCACCACGAAGGTCGTGCCCTCACCGTAGGTCGATTCTACATTCACTTCACCGCCGTGGAGTTCCACCAACTCTTTCACCAACGCTAAACCTAAACCACTGCCCTCATAGTTACGATTAGTAGAGCCATCAGCCTGTTGAAAGCGTTCAAACAATGATGCGATTTGGTCGGCTCGAATCCCAATCCCAGTATCTTGCACTTTGAGAATACAGCGATCGCCCTCAGTCCCAAGGCTAACCTGGATTGATCCCCCCGCAGGGGTAAATTTCATCGCATTGGACAATAAGTTGTACAACACCTTGTCAAACTTTTCCCCGTCTAAGTAAAGGGATGGGGTATCGATTAACTCAGCCACCAGAGTAATGCCTTTTTTGTGGCAGTAGGGTTGAAAGGACTCCACCACCTGTTCTACGAATTCCTTAAGCATACAGGGGGCAAAAGTGGGTTGCATCCGCCCCGCATCGAGACGCTGGATATCCAGCAATTGATTGACTAAACGCAACAAACGGCGGGAATTTCGCAGGGCAATTAAGGATTGCTCATAACTTAATCCCTGCTGCTGCTCCACACAGGTTTCCAACGGACCAATATTCAAGGTCAGCGGGGTGCGAAACTCATGGGAGATATTCTGGAAAAATTCCGTCTTTTGCCGATCCAAAGCCATTAGCTTCTCAGCCTGTTGCCGGGTCGTTTGATACAGTTCTGCCTGTTGCACGGCGATCGCCGCTTGCTCAGCCACCGCCTGGGCTAAATCAACCGCCTCCGATCGCCATTGGCGGGGTTGGTCAATTTGTCGTAACGTAATGCTACCAATGATCTCCCCATCTGACAGTAAAGGAACAATCACCAAGGAACGAGCAGGCGATCGCAATGGCAACTCAAACGGGTTCAAATCTGGCCGTTCCTCCAAATCATTCACCACCACTGGTCGCTTCGTCTGCATCAACTCCGTCAAGACCGGATTACCCTGAATCGGCACCTGGGATACAGGCAACCGTTCCGAAGTATCCGGTCCCGCCTCCGCCACCGTCAAGGATTGCTCCCCAAGGGATTCGTACAACCCCACACAGGTCACATAAACATCTTCAGCCGTCCATAGGGACAACACACACCCATCCACCTGCAACGCTTCCCCCAAACGCTGGGTAATCGCCGCGAAAATATCATCAGGATTCAGACTCGAACGAATCGCCGATGTAATAGTATTCAACAATGCCTGCCGCTTCGCCAATGCCCGCACCCGCTCATAAGTCCGGGCCTGGGACAAAATCAACGCCGCCTGATTGGCCACCATCGAAAGTAACTGAATATCATCATCCTGCCAAATTTGAGGCGCACGTAATTGATGGAGTGCCAGCACAGCCAGCAAATCCCCTTGATACATAAAAGGCACGAGCAGGGTAGACTGAATGCCCAACGCTTCATAACTCGGCCAAGCTGAAGGCGGAATACACCCAATCAATGTCAATCCCGTCTCATCTCCATCAATGGCGCAGAGATTGCTAGGCGAATCATCAATGGCCTGCACATCTTTGGTTTGCCACACCGTCTGGGCCAACGTATTCGCATCTCTTAAGGCCAAACGTTTATCTTCATCGAGAAACGCATCGACATCTTCCGAAACATAACAGAAAACAGCAGACTCAGTAGTGTCAGATTGAAACGGACAGAGGACGCAACAGTCC
>JAYKIC010000355.1:0-4350 GCA_035284985.1 Leptolyngbyaceae cyanobacterium | reverse complement strand
CTACCAGCTCGAAACGACCCCGGCCCATATGAGATATGGGGTGTTTGCCCAAAATCAGATATGGTATGACATGGTGAATCAGTTGGTCCAACAACGGCAAGCCCAGCCCCAGCCCTGGAGTGAATTGTTCACGCTATTTGGTTTGGAAACCCTGGCCCCATTAGGAGTTGAGGTGCAATCCCTGTCCCTGTCCTTTTGAAGGGCAGTGGGGCTTAAATGGGTGGGGTATGGCCACAGCAAGCTTCCACCAAGGCATCTACTCCATCCACTATCTGGATCGGCACTCCTAGGGTCTGGCTAACTTGGGCCACGGTGAGGTCGTCCAGAAAGCGGGTATCTCCCTGCTTTAACATCAGGGAGGGGAGGATAATGCTGTCCCCCAGGGGGCGATCGCCCAAAAACCGCAGCAAATCATGGCCCGTGAGCAAGCCAGTAACGGTGATGTCCCGCCCCCAATAATCACTCCGCAATGCCGCCATATTGACCGTTAACCCGTCCACCTGGTTCAACCGTTGGAGAATCGGCTGGAAGGCATATTCCACCGCATTGCCCACGACCCAAGTTAGGGTGCGGGGGGATACCATTGGGGGTAATGTCGCTGCTGCCGCCTCAAATTCTCGTAAAAAGTGGTGAATCGATCCCACCCCATTGCCAATTTGGGGATAGGTTTCATAGTGGGATTCGGGGGGCAAATCAACCCGACCCATTAAGAACCACTCGTCCGCCAACCAAACAAAACGGGTGCCTAGGCGATCGCCAAATTCTGCCTGAAGTGTCTGGACCTGGGCGATTACCTCCCGCGCCTTGGCCGGGGTCACAGGCACTAACTCATCCCCCGCTGGCCGAAATTTAGTGAGACCCACGGGCACCACCGCCACGGAGGCCACCGCCGCTTCAACATAATCTTCCCCAAAATCCTGATCTTGTTGGCTAAAATCCTTTGGGGCTGGCCCAAATTGAGCCAGATCCAGAATGGTGCGGGTCAGGTGATCCCCATCATTGATCCCCGGACAAACCACCACTTGGGCGTGAACCTGCAATCGATGGGCCTGAAACCAAGCCAGTTGCTCCATAATCTTGCCCGCACGGGGATTTTTCAGTAACCGCTGCCGCACCTCTGGCTCCGTGGCGTGGACCGATACATAGAGAGGCGAGAGGCGTAACCGGGCAATCCGCTCCCACTCCGTCGCTACCAAATTGGTCAAGGTTAAATAGCTGCCGTAAAGAAAACTGAGGCGATAGTCGTCATCCTTGAGATACAAGGTTTGGCGCTTGCCAGGGGGTTGCTGATCAATAAAACAAAACGGGCAATGGTTATTACATTGCATTAACCCGTCAAATAATGCGGTCTCAAATTCTAGGCCCAGATCCTCGTCATAGTCCTTCTCGATTTCGAGGTGGTGCGATCGCCCCTTGCCATCCAACACCTCTAATTCCAGAAAGTCATCCGCACAAAGAAATTGATAGTCAATCAGATCCCTAGGGGGGGTACCGTTAATGCTCACAATCCGATCCCCCGGTTCAAATCCAATTTCTGCGGCGATGGAATCGGGAATGACGCGAGTGATGTGGGCGGGTTGAATGGTCGATTCACTCATGACAAAAATGTAATCGTGGCTCTAAACATCTGATCTGAGCGGCTAAGCTTTATCATTCTACAACCTTGGTTCTTAGGATAGGGCTAGGGCGATCGCTCCAACCCAATTAGCCAAGCGTAATGTTTCTCTACACTTCCCTAAAGAAAGATACATAATATGTTGAATTGTTAACCTGTTTGTTGCCTTACGGTCCTAATCCTGATAATGAAAACAACTGCATATTAGGGCTTGTGCCATTGGGTATCCCTAATCTTTCGTATCAGTTAATCACAATCGGTGTTCCATTTCTGAATTACCCTATTTGTCCATACTCATCGCTCTGTTAGTTGCTACGTCGATTGAGGTGACATCCTTACACCTTGCCGCCTAACGCCATTTCTGAAGCTGGCATTAATCCATCTCAGTCCTAGCCATGAGCTATGATATGTTAAGAACAGTAAAGTTACTACTCATACTCCCTTGACTTGTACTTCCCATCCCCATGATCGTGTCTGTGTTGCATCCCCCCCTGGGGGATTGCAGGCATCGTCAATTTCGACTCCCCTCACCCCTCCCTTGCTAGGCCCCGTTTGGCTAGCGTTGACCAAGGTTAGTAACCAGCGTGCTGGGCAAATGGTTGCGGTATCAGTCCTCTTGGTCTGTGTTCCCGTATTGTTTCAAGCCCCATTGGTTCGGACGCTTCCCTGGGTCAGTTTTGTGGCCACATTTGTGTGGTGGGCGGGGGCGATCGCCCTGAATAAGCACCAAAGCACGGCTCATTGGGGTGATTTGCTCATGGGCTTTACCTGGACTTGGCTGGCCGGAACTATTTACTGGGGATGGTTTCGATGGGAACCCCTCCTGCACCTGCCAATTGAATGTATTGGGGTACCCTTTGCTATCTGGGCATTGAGGCGGGATCAAGGCAAAATTGGTCATTGGTTCTACCTCGGTTCCCTGTTTGGCACCGCCATTACTGATGTTTATTTTTACCTGGTGCGGTTATTGCCCTACTGGCGACAAGTCATGCAGGTTCCTCCCACCGAAGCCCGCGCCATTCTGCATCAGGCATTGCTACTGGTGGAAACCTCCTGGGGATATACCTATGCCATTTTGCTAGTGGGTATTCTACTAGGAGTAGGGTGTCTTCCCCTGAAATTAGGGCAGTTACATTGGTACGCCTTCGGCGGTGCGGTTCTGAGTACCCTATTAGTTGATGGATTATTTTTGATTGCCGCCATCCTAGCCTAGACCTAGGTAATATAGATCTGAGAGCTAATATAGATCTCAGAGGTAATATAAACCTCAGAAAGGTGACATTCCCGTAACCATACCCTATATTCGTCTTAAGAATTACCTCAAAACAACTGAGGCATTTATGGTCGGTAGGTGTTAAGGTTTGGATAGTCTGATTGTGTTATCGTATAGCTCACATTAAGTGTCCAGGAAGTCCTGGGGCGTGGTCGAGCCTATACTGGCACACTCTCTAATGCTAGGGTCTGAAGATGTTTAAGCAGCTTGCGGATGCTGGTAGGTGCATTGTGTACAGGAAACAGGGAATATTTAACGGTTTCTTTGCCTGTGGTGAGTCTTGAATCTGGTCCCCATTTGATATTGCGTACTGACGCAGGGAAGCAGTACATTTCCCTGGATGGCAGTAGTTGTTGGACGATTGGTCGTGGTGATGACAATAATTTTGTGCTGCCTGACCGTTGGATTTCCCGCAACCACGCCATGTTACAACGCATGGAAACGGGAGAATTTATTTTGATCGACTTGGGAAGTCGTAACGGCACCTTTGTCGATGGTCGGCGAGTCTCCGTCCCTGTGACCCTTCAGGATGGCGACTGCTTAACCTTTGGTCAGACGGAGTTGGAATATGTTTGTCCTGATAGTGATGTGAAGCCTGACTTGGCAACTGGGCCTGATCCGGAATCCCAAGAGTTTACGGCAACGGCCATGTTACATGTCCGTCGTCTCATCTCTGTCCTAGTGATTGATATCCGTAATTTTACGGTGATGACCCAGCAACTGGACGAGAAAGTGTTGTCGGAAACGATTGGAACGTGGTTTCGTTGTTCCGGCGATATTATCCGTGAATATGGCAGTTATGTGGATAAGTACATTGGCGATGCCATCATGGCGGTGTGGATTCATGGGACGGATACCGTGAATCGACGGGAAATGTTGCGGGTAGCTGAAGCCCTGAGTGCAATCCACAAGATGACCAGCGAGTTACACGAAAAATATCCCTTGAATGCCCCTGTGAAGGTGGGGGCGGGGGTGAATACGGGCTACGCCATGGTGGGGAATACGGGGACGGGCGATCGCCCCGATTACACGGCATTAGGGGACACGGTGAATGCGGCCTTTCGCCTGGAGTCCTCTACGAAACAAATCAAGCGGGACGTAGCCTTTGGGGAAACGGCCTATCGCTATCTGATGGGCCGAGGTGAAGATGAACTAAAGGTGACTGAGGCCCAGAACTTACTGACTCCCCATACGGTCCACCTTAAGGGCTATGAGAAGCCCACCCAAGCCTATGCCAGTACCTTTGCTGAGCTGGATCAGTTTATTGAACTGAGTAAAACCTATCGTTCAGCAGGTTAATTCAGCAGGTTAATAAAGACGGTTTAGCCCAACCTGGGGGTAGGGAAAAGTATAGAAAAATTAAGTAAAGTAATTGGGAAAATAGCGGAATTTCGCTGTTTGGCGTTATCCTAGAAGCCGCACTGTCTCAGTAGGACTGTCTCAGTAGAAACCATGGGAAATA
>JAYKIC010000354.1:0-3694 GCA_035284985.1 Leptolyngbyaceae cyanobacterium | reverse complement strand
TTGCGGCCATGAATTCCCAAAATTAGCGGCACTCGTACTCCAGGTAAGTCCAGAAAATTTTTGGTAATATGCACCGCTAACTTGTTGAGGAATCGCGGGGAAATGTAGTAGGACATGGTTGGCAATCCTGAGACCAGCCTTTTTATTATCACCCTACAGGGGCCAGTTTTCGGTGTTGGTGGATTGGCTTGATGGCACAGGTTGATGGAGCAGCTTGATGGAGGAAGGGCGATCGCACTAGTAATGGCTCAACTAGCATGACTATCCTGTGGGGCTGGCAGCGGGAGACAAAGCGTGGGGGACCAATTGTTCCCTCTGCTTCAGGAGAGGCGATCGCCTAGCAGTGATATAACCCTGCTAGGGACATATACCTCTGGGCTAACCCAGCCTATGGAGTTTGGCTGGATTTTTGCTGCCGATCCCAGTGCAGTTCCGCTTCCGCCAGCATCGCCATCAGAGGGGCCGTTAGGTGAGCCATTCCGGTCAAAATCAAACCGACCGTGACCACCGCTAGCAGATCCGGCGGCTGATAGGTGGCGTGGGGAGCCACGAGGCTAGCCGCAACGAGGAACAACAAAGCGATGAAGATTTCTGGTTTGACGGCCTCCAAGGCTTTGAGTCGATCGGGTAAGGCTTTGAATTTGTTAGTGCGTCGCCAGGGTAGGGGTTGCCACCACCGCCAAGCCAGGACCGATCCGGCTAACCGAACGTATCCTAGGGAAATTGAGGCTAAAAGTGCTCCCACGATATCTTGCCAGCGATGGCAACCGAGCAGGTGATAGGTGAGCCAGATGTTGGCAATGATGGCGGGCAGGGTGACGGTGGTGGCAATCCAGACGATGGGGGGGATGGCAATTACTTCTTGGTGATGGATGATGGAGACGAGGGTGGCGATGCCAAGGGGCAGGTTCAGGAGGGCGATCGCAGGTTGCATTCCACCTAAGCTATGGCTGATTTCCAGGACACGCTGCCAAAAGGTGAGTTGGGAGGGAAGGGCGAGGGGTTTGGGCAAGTAGAGGGGCCAGTGTTGTTGAATTTGTTGAATGGGGCCAATGGTCCACCGTAGTCGTTGCTTTTTGTAGCCCTGAAAATTTTCAGGAATTAATCCTTGGCCAAAGGTTTCGGTCAAGAAAATGGAGCGATAGCCTAGGGCATGAATCCGCACGGCAGACTCGGAATCTTCGGTTAGGCACCATTCGGCCCAGCCTCCGGCTTTTTCAATGGCTTCCCGCCGGGTAATACACATGGTGCCGATGATAAAGCTTGCCACCCATTCATTTAAGCAAGCCAATTGCAACCGGAAGAACACCATATATTCCCAGTAACAAGCCCGTAGATAAAAACTGTTTTCCCAGTCCCGGTAGTCGTGGGGGGTTTGGACAAAGCCGATGGTGGGGTCATCAAAAAAGCCCACTAGCCGTTCTAAAAAATCTGGTCGGGCCTGATAATCGGCATCAATTACCGCAATCAGTTCGGCCTCAGGGGCAGTCTGGGCTAGGGCAAAGTTGAGCGCTCCGGCTTTGGCCCCTGGGAGGGGATCGACGTGAAAGAAGCGGAAACGGGAACCCAATTGACGACAGTGGTGTTCTAGGGGGTGCCACAGGTTAGGATCTTTGGTGTTGTTGTCGATCACCAGCACCTCAAAGTTGGGATAGCGCATTTGACTCAGGGCATCCAGGGTGGCACAGACCACATCGGGGGGTTCGGCGTAGCAGGGGACGTGGAAGGATACTTTGGGATAGATGATACGGGGGATGGGGTCGAGGGAGCGGCGGGGACGGTGCCAGCGTTTACGTAGGAGATAGGCTTGGGTGGGTAGTAGGGTGACGAATCCGAGGGGGAGGGTCAATAATCCTATCCCTAGGTTCCAGAAGATGAGGGAGCGTGTCAAATCCGAAATCGGTAAGGATAGGATAAATGTAATACCCCAACCCAGACCAAAAAATAAGGTAAGTACTGTGGCTGCAATCATAATAGGGGCTGCAACATAATAATTCCACAGCCAGCGACAGCAGATTAGGGACAAAATCATGCCTGCTCCAGCGGCACCAATAGCTAGGATGGGAGTGGTGCAGGTGGCAGCGATGCTACCTACAATGCTCCATAGGAGGGCAATCGCCCCTACCATGCGTTTGGGTGTTTCCCATGGAGATAGGTGTTGGCTAATCAGTAAAGCCATAATACCAGGAATAGTTAAGATACTTACGAGTAATCCTGGTTCAAATAAACCAAATTGTAGCTTTGGCGCAAAAAAATCGCTAAACATTTAAAATTAAGGGGGATAACTTCCTTATAATTTCTTTACATATTTTTACTACGGACATGGTTATTAATATGTTGTCCAGAACACCATTTTTCTATGGCTGATCTCTATCGGTTTGAGTATCCCGGTGTTGGCTGAGACCAGACCCAGAGGAAGATGAGAGGGAGTAGAGAAGTCCTATGAGAAATGGGAGCCAGAGGAGCGATCGCTCCTCTCCAGTTAAATGCCAGCGCATGGTTTCCAGCCCCGCAAACTGGCGGTAGGGCAATAGAAAATAGACGAATCCCGATAGGCTGAGTAAGCGGATACCCCAGTTGCGACTAGCGACGCTGAAGGGAATCAGCCAGCTAAAGTACCAAGCGTGAATAATGGGAGTTAGGAGCAATAAGGCCACAAAATACGCTTCGGCAAAGGTTCCCAGTTGTTTGTGCCAGCGGATCAACCCCAACACAGTTATGGCCAAGGGTAGGGCAAAAATCCAGTTGACTCCGGTGGAACTGGGCCACACTTGGGCCAGTAAATAGGGGACGAACTCCGCCGATCGCCCCCGTTCCACAAAGTTGGACTGGACTGGAATTAGGTTGCAACTGCCCATCCAGCAAAAACTGGGGGTGGTAATTAACAGGGGGATGGCGGCAAAACCGAGGAGGGCGATCGCCTGTTGCCATCGCCGCCGCCATAGCAGAAACGCTAGCAGCGGCAATGATACCCACTTCACCCCAATGCTCACCCCAATCCACACCGCGCTCCAACGCCACTGCCGTCGATCCGCCGCCAACCACGCCAGCACCAGCGGCAACACAAACCAACTATCGTAGTGTGCTCCTCCGGCAAACGAGTAAATAATGATGGGATTCCAGGCATAGAGCAGGGTGGGGGCAGGGCCATAACGCCGACTGAGCAGCCAGCATACTGCTAAATCCGCAATCACAAAGGCCAGTTTGAAGGCTAATACGGTCAGGGAAAGATGGGCCAGCAGTTGAAATCCTACTTGGGCTACTGGGGGATAGATGGCTGAGGTATCGTGATGATTCATCAACTCCCACCACTCGGTTCGCAATGGTACCAGCACCTCCGCGTTAGGTGGGGTGCCGTAAGGACTGATGCCCTGGGTTTGCAGATAGCCTTCCCAAAGGTAGCGCCACACATCATCCCCCGATGCCATCGGCAATAGCAGCAACCGACTCAGCCCGGTCACGCTCCAAAACCAGCCAGCGGTAATATGGGGCAGGCACCAACTGAGGATAAAGCCCAAACCCATTAAAATTGCACCACCACAAAACCAGCGGAAGGAGGCGGTGCTGTCAAAACTACCGTGGGGTCGCATAATGCCGCACCCGATTAGGATGAATGCGGCGGCAAGGAGGGTGGGGAGTGGGGAGTGGGAAGTGGGGAGTGGGGGAGTGGGGGAGTGGGGGAGTAGGAGAGTTT
>JAYKIC010000353.1:0-21077 GCA_035284985.1 Leptolyngbyaceae cyanobacterium | reverse complement strand
GGATGAACAGGAAACCTATGAGCGCAGTCTCAAATATTACCGGGATTTGAATAATGTGGTGGATACGTCTAGGGAAGAAGGAATTGAGATTGGGGAAAAGCGGGGGATTGAGATTGGGGAGCAACGGGGGATTGAGATTGGAGAGAAACGGGGGATTGAGATTGGAGAGAAACGGGGGATTGAGATTGGAGAACAGCTAGGCGTGGTGAAAGGAATGCGATCGCTCCTGATCAAACAACTCAGTCGCAAGTTAGGTGAATTACCCCAATCGATCATAGACCAGATTCATCAGCTATCCCCCGAAGCCTTGGATGCTCTGAGTGAGGGCATATTGGACATTGATACGGTAAGTACGCTGCAAACATGGCTGACCCGTTAGTGGCGTTATTTACAGTCAACCAATCACTTGGCAGAATCAGAATTGGACGTTACAAGATATCAATAGGGGTTTTGCGCTCCTGATCGGTTTACGATAATTTACGCTAGCGTCCATAGAGGTGTTTCGCTTGAACCAATTGTCTAACCAGCGCGTTTCCATTTCGTTGACCACATTGTTCTTGATCCCGATATTCCTTTTTGCCCTAGTGGTCCTGTGGCAACTACGGAGCCTAATTGTGCTGTTGCTCATTTCTGTGGTTCTAGCGGCGGCGATCGCCCCCATCGTGGACTGGGCCGAGCGCTGGCGCATTCCCCGCTGGCTCAGCGTCATTTTGATTTACCTAGGATTAATTGGTGGCCTCACCGGGGTCATTTTGCTCATTGGTCCGACCGTATTTGACCAGCTTCAACGGTTAATTTTTCAAGTACCAGAGGGACTGAAGCGGCTCATCATCGCCGTTAAACAGTGGATGCTAACCCAAAATGACGAGCAATCGGATGTCATCAATCGCCTGTTTAGTCAAATCCTGGATGTCCAAAGTCTGGTATCTTGGGGCATCCGCTCTACCCAACGGGTCTTAGCCCAATCCGTTAGCGTCACCACCGACATCGTGGGAGGAGTCCTGAGCCTGATCTTAGCCCTCTTTATTTCTGGCTACATGATTTCCGACAGCCGCAAATTAATCCACAGTCTCACCCGCCTGTTTCCCAAACCCTGGGACGATCGCCTCATGGCCCAAGTCACCCCCATCAGCCGCCGCATTGGGAGCTATGTGCGAGGCCGCATCTTAGTATCAGCCATTCTCAGTATTGCCACCGCCACCAGTTTGCGGCTTTTGGGCTTATCAGATTTTGCCTTGGCACTGGGGGCGATCGCCGGACTCACAAACCTCATTCCCTTCATTGGTCCGATCTTAGGCGCGATTCCCGCCCTAGTGGTGGCGATTTCCCAAGGCTGGTGGATGGTGCTGTGGGTGTTCATCCTATTTGTTATCATTCAAAACGTAGAAACCTACGTTCTTGACCCAGTCCTCGTGGGCAATTCCGTGGGGGTACACCCGCTCTACCAATTGTTAGCGGTGATTGGTGGTACCCAATTGTTGGGGATTATTGGAGCCGTTATTATTCCCCCGTGGGTGGCAGGGGCAGCGGTGTTACTGGAAAACCTCTACCTTCAACCCAAGATGATGGCCGAACGACAACCGGCCCTAGCCCAAATGGAACCGATCTCCACCCCACACTAGTTAACCAGGCATTTCCCTATCAACTATGAGCCAAGCTGACTCTAACCCCTATTCTGGTTGTGGATTCTTACTCGTTGGCATGGTGGCGATCGCTGGAGCGGCTTGGTGGTCTGGCCTATCCCCATTTCAGCGAATCTCAAACCCTAGACATCCCGCCCACGCTGAAGTAAAAACCTATGTTGGCACCTTAAACCGGGCACAACAGGCATATTACCTGGAGCAAACAAGATTAACCGACAATATTGCCGCGCTGAACATAGGGATTAATCCTGAAACCAAATTTTTCAGCTATCGCGCCACGTTGCTGAGCGACTGGGCGGTACAACATAGCGGCATACCCAAGGAAGCCGGATTTTACAGCTATATCGGGTTGGTGTGGCTTGTGCCGATTGAAGGGACAACGGATGAGGCCGCATCTGACACCATCGCCACTACCCCCAACGCGATGATGTGTATAAGTGAGACCCGGACAACAACAGAGCCACCGGAGTTTCAGTTGCCAGAATGGCCCATTACCGCCGATACGACCATCCCCTGTCCAGAGGGGTATACCCTATACAACTAACCAGAAAATTAGCCAGCAACGCTAATCTTCTAGATAGCCTAAATCCCGCAACCGCTGCTGCACCTCTGGGTCATCAAAACCAGGGGCACGGCTGGAGGCGGCCACGGTGGCATCGGTTTGGCCGATGAAATAATCCAAACAATCTTGCAAAACTTCCACATTTTCCGGCAAGATTTCGCTCAGGTTTACCGTTTCCCTCGGATCATCCACAAAGTCATAGAGTTCCAACCCATGCCGTCCTGTGGCAATCAGGCCCGTTTCAATTAATTTGTGATTGCCGATCCACACCGCCCGCCGGGGTTGATCACAGGCGCGATCGCGCACCAATTCCGGTTGGCGTTTCTGCAACAAATTCACCACATTTTGGGGTGGAATCGCCTCAGAAAAGACGTAGTGATCCGCTGGATCAGGGCCGGAATTGTGGGCGAGGGAGAGCGATCGCTCCTCAGCCGTAGCCGCCCCCGCCATCTCCAGCACCGTGTGGAACAACCGCCGCGTTGACACCACATCCGATCGCACCGTGCCCTGGGGAAAATGGCCCTGGGGATCACGGATGATCAACGGTACCCGCACCAATTCGTTATATAGCGACAGGGAATGGCCCATAAATTGCTTTTCCCCTAAATGCTCGCCGTGGTCAGAACAAATCATCACCACCGTATTGTCCAACGCCCCCGACTCTTGCAACTGCTGGAAAAAGCGCCCCAACTGGGCATCTTGGTGGGCCACCTCCGCATCGTACATCCCATCCAGAGTCGCCTTCTGATGTTCATTCAAGGCTCCCGATAGGGGGGCTAGCCACCCGTAAACATCGCTATTAAACTGCCGCAAAAAATGCCGTGCAGTCTCGTCTTGCAGCACATGGGGGGCAAAGCGTTCCACATAGGATCGAGGGGGATGGTAGGGCATATGGGTGCCCATGAGGTTGACAAAGCTAAACACGGGCTGATCCGTATCCAATCCCTTACGCTGAATCAGCAATTGGGCCACATCCTCCAGGGACTTGGCCGTATTGCCCTTGAAACTGAGGGCCGTTTGCCACAGGGGGACCATCAGCGGCGAAAAGGAGAGGGCCAGCAACAGATCGGAACGGGCGAAAGCATCCTGAACTTGGTTCAGCCCTCCCGCTAACATCCGCTTAAAGAACTGACGATAGCGTCCCACCAGCCCCCGCTTCACCCCGGCTTGGTTGGGGCGAGAGGTGAGCAAGCCGCTGTAGTTCAAGAAGCTTTGAAAGCCGCGCCGCAGACCATTGTTGATCACGCCCACAAGGGGATTGTTACAGAATCCGGCGGTGAAGTATCCGGAAGCATCCAACCGTTCCGCCAAGGTAGTCAGGTCATCCGGCAACACGGAATAGGATTGTAAGACTCCGTGGGCTGAGGGATATAAGCCCGTAAACATGGAAGCATGGGACGGGACGGTCCACTGGGCAGCGGCGATCGCCCCCTTAAACAAGGTCGATTCCGTGGCGAGATCATCCAAGTGGGGCGAGGTCGATAAGGGGTAGCCATAGCAAGAGAGGCGATCGGCTCGCTGGGTATCCAGGACCAGCAACAGGATATCGGGACGGGAACGGGAGGAAACCCCGGTTGAAGGGGGCTGGACATGGCGATCGGACATAAACCCTCACCTAGCTAAAACAACGTAACGGAAGATGACATAAGCCCATGGGTGGCAACCAACGTTTCAGCGCAGGCAATCATGATTACTGGATGAAAGCGTTTCGACTATTGTGCCGCGTTTGGGTCAAGCTTGACTGACCCATGGCAGGCTAGCGAACCAGTGACCGGATCGATTGGCCGGATCGATTAACCCGATCAATGCAATTATTCGATACAGCCATCGCAAGCAAAAACGTAACAATACTTTACTCTATCACTCAGTCATTATTTCTGTTAAGTTCCCCTTCATTTTAAAGCCAGATATCTCAACCAAAAAATCAAACTAGGCTTTTATCATTATCTTTAATTAAGCTTTTCTTAATTATCCTTGTATCTTTAAACACATTATTTTGACATGATTCTTAAAAAAACTAATTTTCCGATTAGAAACAGTAACAGAAAAATCATAATTTCTGTTTTGTTGAGCAAGGGCTGTAGACCAGGAAAAGCGGGGATCACAGGTAGGGCGATCGCCCAAAATCCCAAGACACCTCTCCATGCAAAAGCGGGGATCACTTGTAACGTAAGTGATCCCCGCTTTAAGTTTTTCTCCTACCTAGTTGTCACTCCCTAAATTGACTGCCATAATAATCACAACAAATACCTGATTGGAACTCCCAGAATTTTAATTTTCTACATTTTGTAAAATGTACGTTAAGATTGCACAGTGTCTCTAATCTTCTGGCGACTGAAACGTACGATTTAGATTCTTGGGTTCCACTTTAATATTGGCTTTAGCAACTTTAATATTTTATTTAAGGAAAGGATTCGATATGTCTTCATTACACCCAACCGTTCATGCTATTCGCTGTCCAAACTGTGGCGGCTTAGGCGAGCGCCACTATCTGGAACATACTCACCTAACCCGCACTCAATGTCCTTCTTGTGACTATTTAATGGTGACGTGCGCCCGCACCGGGAATGTGGTTGAGGCATATGCACCCGGTATTTTTGCGCTGTGATGGACTAGGCCACAACATTTTGTTATGTTCATTGTCCGGAGCCATAGACAAATACTGGGTATAAACGTAGAGGCTGGCAGTTCCTGAATGTTCATTGCTTAACTAGATTTCGTCTGTCTAACTGACATATCGTAAAAAATCCCTGGATTCCTTGAATCCAGGGATTTTTGATTGAGGCTAAATTTCAGTGACTAAGCATCCATATTCCGAACAACGGGCTGGTCATTTTCGATATCACCAATTAAAACGATATCGGCCACATTCACAAACAAGCCATTTTCCAGCACGCCAGGGATATTATTGACCAGCTTCTCGAAGGCGACTGGGTCATCAATCCGATCAAATTTGACATCCAAAACCATGTTGCCTTGGTCAGTAATCACAGGACCGTCCTTTTTGACCCCCATGCGGAGATCCACTGTGCCCCCTAAAGCTTGAAGGGCATGGGTGACAGGGGCGATCGCCATGGGTAGCACTTCCACGGGCAGGGGGAAGGTAGAACCTAGCACCTCCACCATCTTGGATTTGTCCACCACGACAATAAATTCTTTAGCCAAGGAATCCACAATCTTTTCACGGGTATGGGCAGCCCCTCCTCCCTTGATCAAATTTTTCTGGGGATCAACTTCATCGGCACCATCAATGGCAATGTCGATCGTATCCACCTCGTCCAGGGTCGTGAGGGGAATCCCATGCTGTTTCGCCAACACAGAGGCTTGGAAGGAGGTGGGAATCCCTTTAATATCCTTCAAATCGCCGGATTTAATGCGATCGCCAATAAACTGAATCGCAAATGCCGTAGTCGATCCAGTTCCCAAGCCCACAATGGACCCGGATTTTACCCGGTCAGCCGCCACCTTACCCACTTGCTGCTTCATCAACTTTACCGGGTCAAGTCCTGCGCTCATAGTCCAATTACCTCCTAACTAACACTTACCGAACTAACACTTACCGAACTAACACTTACCCAACGAACACTTAAACGTTGGTGGCTTCGGATATGCACCGCTGGCAAATCCGACCCGATTTCTAGCATGACCTAAAGTGGTCCCTGTGCATAGGGTTGGCGATCGCCCCAAAGCGAAGAGACACTCTTAACGCTGGGCCTTAAGCACCTGTTTGAACGGCTAAATCTTGGCCCATCGGTGGCCCGAAGGCAGGGCTACAGAGGCCCAAGCTGCCGTCGCAAGTCACCCAGCCAATTTCCTCACAGGCGCTAAAACTGCGCGTCGATATTCCCAGAAAGGCGAGATGGGGATGAACCATGGGGGCTAGGGGCGATCGCGGCTTGATTTAACGCTTGGGCAATGGCTGTCTGGTGTTCTAACTGTTCCGTGGTAGACACTAAGGAACTGAAGCCGTCCACCAATTCCCGAATTTGCTGCCGAAACTGGGGATCGCCCGTCAGTTCATCCAAATCAGCCGTAATTTTACGGGCATTCTCAAAGGTTTCATGGGCCGAATCTAGGGTTTGCTGAAGCTGAACTAGGGTATCGGCATTGCTGAAAGCACCCGAAGCCACTCGCAAATTTTCAGAGGCGATCGCCGCATTTGTCGATAATGTTTCTAAATTAGCGACCAACTCCCCACTTTCCAGAACTGGTGTCAAAACATTGACCATACGTCGCACATCGGCACTGATGACATCCAAATTAGTCAACGTGGTCGCCAAAGAACTGCGGTTCTCCGCTAGCAAACCATTGAGTTGGGTTGCCGTCAATTCCAGTTCCGAGGCCGCCCCCGCCACAGAATTGACGGTGGTGGTGGCCGCAGTAGACAACGTTCCCAAATCTTCTTCAATGGAACGGGTGAGAAACCGAATATCTTCCTGAAATGACGAGGTTAGATCCGTCACCTCACCCGAGAGGGTCGCAATCCCCGCCGCCGCCGCCGAGGTATTCGTCACTAACGTTTTAATTTCTTCGATTAACTCTGGATTGTCCAATCGATCGGCAAGTTTAGCTGTGGTGCGAATCAACGTGTCATAGCTCACCCCAACTTCACCGTTGACAATCATGCCATCGCAGAGAATGAGGGATGAATCACAGTCTTTCGAGCGAGGATTAATCTCTAAGGCCACCCTCGGCACACTGCTTTGGGGCACCAAATCAATTGAGGTTTCACCAATCAACCCCACTTGATTGGCTTCTACGATTAGATCACGGGGAATGACCAACTCTGTCGAATAAATTTCAATCACAACACGGGCAGCATTAGACCCTGGCTCAATGCGATTCACTCGACCGACGACGACTCCTCGATAACGGACCGGGGCACCGGGCTGCATTCCTGCGGTCGTCTCAAAATCCACATTAACCATGTAGGGCTTACTGCCAACATTTAAGCCCCGTAACCAAAGAACGAGGCCACTGAAGGCCATGAGGCCCAGCAAAATCAGTAGTCCAACGGAACCTTCTCGAATTGTTCGCGATCGCATCATAGTGCCTTAGATGGGTGCTGTAGATGAGGTCCATGTCCTCATGCAGTATAGCCCGTCAACGGACGAATCATCCGATGATTTGAATTGGCCCCTCCACACTACCGCTAAAGAACTGCCTGACCAACGGGTGATCGGTTGAGTCAATATCGTTAACGGTACCTTCCCAATGGGATTGACCTTTATACATAAAGAGAATGCGATCGGCGGTACGGCGAATGGTGCTGTCTTGGTGGGTGACGATGACATAGGTGCCGCAGCCCTCCCCCCCTGATTGAATGTTGCGAATCAAGTCCTCAATCACCGTCGAAGCGATGGGGTCCAAGCCTGCGGTCGGCTCATCGTATAACAACACTTCAGGAATAGAGGCGGATTGGTCCGGGTCAGCAATAATGGCGCGGGCAAAACTGACCCGCTTTCGCATTCCTCCCGATAGTTCGGCGGGATAGCGATCGCCAATCCCCGACAACCCCACCCGCTCCAGGCTATGGTTCACCAATTCATGAATTCGTCGGGAGGACAACCGCGAATGTTCGTAGAGAAAAAACCCCACATTTTCATCCACGGTGAGCGAATCAAACAAGGCCGCCTGCTGAAACACCATACCAATGCCAATGGGATCGGCACTATCCTCCGCCAATCCGACCCGCCGTTGCCCCTGGATGTAAACCTCCCCCTCATCCGGTGCCAGCAACCCCGCCACCACCCGCAAAATGGTCGATTTACCCGTTCCAGATGGGCCAATGATGGCCAATGCCTCACCCCGATAAATGGTCAAATCAAGATTATCCAGTACCTTATTGGACCCAAATGACTTGGTGACACCTTTCAGTTCAATCAAAGGAGTCCTGAGACCGGAGGGTCGCTCTGAACAGGGATTCAGCATACTAGGGAATGGTGAAAATAGAATTTGCCGTCATTGTAGCAATTGGGGCGATCAGGACGGTGTGTTAGCGATCGCCAATCACCGCATAGGCGATCGCCCAGAATCCTAATGTATCTATCGGAAAATTAGAATGAAGTGCCGATTGATCACTTTACCGTAATTTTTCGACGACTCTGAATGATTAGACCTGTCTGAAAATTGGGGTGGAGTCCCCGCTGCGCGGGGACTCCACCCCAATTTTCGGACGACTCTATTAAGATAATTAAAATGAGGAAATAATGTGGGCAATGGTTTCGGTCATTTGGGCTAGCATATGACGCTGGAGGACAAATTCGCTGTAGTCGGCCAAATTATCCAACCCCATCACCCCCAAAATAATTTCCGTCGAAAGCCAAACCGTGGTTTTGACTAGAAGCGATCGCCACCGCACCCCTGCCCCTTTGGGTTGGAACATGAGGGGTTCAGTTGCCGACGATTCGGGCTGCACGGATTGCGAGGGCGGAGATTGCGAGGATAGAGATTGCGAGGGCAGAGATTGCGGTGAAAACAGAGTAGCCATAGAACCTTTTCAATATTGCTTTACAAAATTTTATGCAATGTTCACAATGGCCTCAATTGTTAGATCCCTCCTTTTAAGTAGGGATTCCTCCCCCCAATAGACTCTGGGGTTGCCCTGGAAAACAATAGACTGGCCCAGAAGATTCGCTAAGATTGCAAATGATAGTACTTACCGAAACCGTGCAAGTGGGTTCCCGATGACTTCCTCTTCTTCCAGGGCCAATACCGCTCCCGCCCAAGTTCGCCAAACCCGCCAACAATTTGTTAATCCTGAGGATTACTTATCATTTGAACTGGCTAAGGCGGTTCGACAACTGCCACCGCTGTATACACGATTATTGGCCGCAAGCTTGAGCGCCTTCCTGTTTTGGGCGATCGCCTGGGCCTATTTCAGCAAAATTGATGAAGTTGCTGTCACCTCTGGGGAATTGATTCCCTCAGTGCAAGTGCGTCCCATTCGTGCTCTAGAGGGGGGCGTGATTCGCCAAATTTTGGTCGAAGAAGGACAGGAGGTCTCCGCTGGCGAGGAGTTGATTATTCAAGATCCTAGCCTCAATGATGCTGAGATTAATCGGCTCCAAGCGGCGGCTAATCTCATCCAGCAGGATGTAAACCGTCTCCAGGCAGAACTGGATGGCACGGGCAATACAGGGATTATCGTACAAGACCAACTCACCAGTGCCCGGTTGCAAGAATTCGCCACCAGTCAGGCAGCGGCGGCGGCTGAGGTGGAGCGATTGGCAGCGGCGGTACAGGAGACCAAAGCCCAGCTAGAACGCATTCAAGCTAATCTACCTAATGCGAGAGAACTATTAGCTAATGCCCAGGACCGGGAGGAAAGTTTGCGATCGCTCATTGATGGGGCTATTCCTCGCTTTGACTACCTCACCGCCCAAGATCAAGTCACTGAAGCCAAAGATCGTGTCACCTCCCTGGAGCGAGATCTAGCGGTCCAGCAACAAACCATCCTTCAAGCTGAACAAGCCTACCAATCTGCTTTGCAGGAGCGCGATCGCCTCGACTCCACCCGCCGTAGCGAAATCCTCACCCAACTGACCCAACGCCAAGAAGAACTCGCCAACGTTCAAGGGCAACTCAAACAGGCCAGCGTTCGGGCTGAAGGGCAAACCATTACCGCCCCGATCGCTGGCACAATTTATAACATTCAGGCCACCCTAGCCGAAAAAACTATTGAACCAGGGGAGGAAATTCTCTCTATCTTGCCCAATGACCAAAAATTACTCCTAGAAGTCAAAATACTCAACCGGGATATTGGCTACATCCAAACCGACATGAGAGCCAAAGTCAAAATCGCCACCTTTCCCTTCCAAGAATTTGGCACCATTGAAGGCACCGTCATCCACATCAGCCCCAACGCCACCATCGATGAAAAACTCGGTCCTGTGTTCACGGCCCACATCCAATTAGCCCGGACCACCATGCCCTTCCGGGGAGATATGGTCGAGTTAGTCCCTGGCATGTCCGCCACAGGCGATATCGTCACCCGGCAAAAATCCGTCCTCACTTTCCTCACCGAACCCATCACCCGGCGCTTCAGCGATGCCTTCTCCGTGCGCTAACGCTTCAGAAGCTCACCCAACCATTGCGCCATCCCGCACTCCCTAACCCTACTGCATCGGCGCACCAAAATTCTGGGTCCAGTAACGGTTATAGTTCACTTCGCCCGTATCATTCGCTAAAAAGTAGTACCCTACGCCCAACTCAGTAAAATCAGGCTTAAGGATATTGGCCCGGTGACTGGGGCTAGCCATCCACTCCTGTACCACCTGAGCAGCCGTTAGCTGCCCCGCCCCAATATTTTCCCCGGCAATTTGATAACGGGTATACCCTGCCGTATTGAGGCGATCGGCCAAACCGACACCTGTCGGGGATGTATGGGCAAAGAAATCATTGAAGGCCAAATCCTCGCTCTGGATCTGAGCAGCACGACTGAGTAGGGGATTCAGCGTTAAAGGCGATAATCCGTTTTGGGTGCGCTCCACATTGGTTAAGGCCAATACTTCATTAATGAGGGCCACTCGTTCTGCCTTAGTAGCGTCAGCTTCCGGGGGAACAACCGGTGTCGTCGCTGGGGCCAACACAGGGAGGGGCACACTGGCAATAGGGGAATCTGCCGACTCAACCTCCTGTAGCACCGTCTTTAACCTATAGGATGAGGCTCCCCCCCTACGATCAACCTTCACATAATACGTACCTGCTTCCAGGGTCTCGTGAATCTTCTCCCTACGGGATTTTGCTTTTTGGGATCGGGCCAGTTGATCGCCCTGAAAATCCAGGAGTTCCAAATCAAGGTCGTCTTTAAGTTTACCAAGATTTAATTTAATACTACTGCTTTTACTGAGGGAAAATGTATAAAAATCAGCATTATTACTACGCCCAACCCAATCTCTTATGACATTCTTAACGGGCATTTGGCCTAGGTTAAGCGCCTGTTCTAAAGTACTTGCCATGCGATTATTAGACATCATTGTAGACCTTGGTCATCCACAATAATAATGTGCCCGTTGACACCCAATATTATCTAAGTATTTACGACGAAATTTCCCCTCCCTCCCTGTTTTGTCCCGATTGCGTCTCGATATTTATAACCTGAATCTTCTTAGTAATTTGCGAAGAAAAAATAAATTACCGGTTAGGGCGCTGACCACCGCCCCCCAACAGGTAATTTATTTTGGGGGAAGCCCCTTCCCTTATATGCTTATTGCTTCATGTGTATTACTCCCTTCCCACTGCAAGAATACATAGCCAGGGACGTTGTCGCGCTTACACTTGCTAGTACTATATGCAACCTTAGGCCAGAAAGGGCGTACTTCACACCCACCCCAGTCAATTTGTTCATAATTTTGGGTTGGTATACCCTGTCTTATAGGCTACGGTGTACACGCAAGTAACTGGATTGTGGGTTGCCCCCTTCTCACCCCCTATCACTCCCCCTAGCAAAGGGATTGAGGGAGAGTTTACTTGTGGGTGGGGTCGGAGGATAGATCTATAATTTGGGGGCGATCGCACTAAATAACCATGACAACGCAAACCGAACAATTCCTGTCCCAACTACCGGGCGACGTAATCACGGGTCTTCGTCGGGCCGATGCCCTCTGGGATCAGTACAAACAAGGCACCCGCACCATCCCATCGGTCGTTCAGGAATCCTCAGAGCCGTTGACCCTTGAGATCCAGTGGGATGTGGTGATTTGTGGCGGCACGTTGGGCGTTTTACTAGGGGCAGCCCTGACCCAGAAAGGGTGGAGAGTGGCACTAGTGGAACGGGGACCGCTCCGGGGTCGGGCGCAGGAGTGGAATATTTCCCGGCGAGAGTTGGCCGTGTTCACAGAGTTGGGATTACTGTCAGCAGCAGAGGTGGAGGGAGCGATCGCCTCCGAATACAATCCCGCCCGCCTCTCCTTCCACAAAGGCATTGATTTGTGGGTGGAAGATGTACTGAATGTGGGGATAGACCCAATTAATTTGCTGGACAAACTCAAAGCCAAGTTTTTGGCCACTGGGGGACACCTGCTGGAATATACCGCCTTTGTCTCCGCAACCATTCATCCCAATGGAGCTACCGTTACCGTTAAGCAGCAGGAGGGGGAGCGATCGCTCTCCACTCGCCTCATAGTGGATGCCATGGGGCATTTTTCGGCGATCGCCAACCAAGCCCGTCAAGGGCAACAACCCGATGCCGTGTGCATGGTCGTCGGTACCTGCGCTCAGGGATTCCCCCAAAACGACACGGGCGACTTATTCGCCTCCTTCACCCCCATTCAGGACCAACGGCAATATTTCTGGGAAGCCTTCCCAGCCAGGGATGGCCGCACCACTTATCTCTTCACCTATCTGGATGCCGATCCTCAGCGACCCAGCTTAGAAGACTTGTTTGAAGACTATTGGCGACTCCTACCGGACTATCAAAACGTCAAACTAACCGATCTCACCTTGGTCCGTGCCCTATTCGGCTTTTTTCCCTGCTATCGCCACAGTCCCCTGCAATTGCCGTGGGACCGAATGGTGGCAGTGGGGGACAGCAGCGGCAACCAATCGCCCCTCAGTTTTGGCGGCTTTGGGGCCATGTTACGCCATTTACCCCGATTAACGCAGGGAATAAGTGCCGCAGTGCAGGGCGATTATCTCACCCACCCTGCACTGGCGCTCTTGCAACCGTATCAACCCAGCCTCTCCGTCACTTGGTTATTTCAAACCTCCATGAGCGTTGGCGTGGATCAAACCCTGGCCGCCAACCAGATTAACGAACTGCTTGCCGCTGTCTTTTGCGAAATGGAGCAATTGGGCACCCCTGTTCTCAAACCATTCCTCCAAGATGTGGTGCAACTATCAGGGCTAGTGCAAACCCTGGGGCGCACGACGATTTATCATCCCCTCACGACCCTCAAGGTGATTCCTCAAGTCGGGGTTGGTGCGTTGCTAGAGTGGCTCGTGCATTTTGTGAGCTTGGTGCTTTACACCATCTTGGGATGGCTAACACCGCTGTGGCGTGTCTTGATGCCCTTCCTGCCGCCGCCGCTACAACACACCCTACAATGCTGGATTGATGCCTGGATATATGGAGCAGGGTTGGATCACTAGGAATAGGGTAATCCTAGATCTTACGCCCCCGTCCTCACCACCCAGCCCTGAACCCTTGCTTGTCGATGCCCCATTACCCTGTCACCCCCCACAGCGGTTATACTCGAAACATCCGGGCCTTAGAGCAAGATTTGGAGCAATCACTATGGAAACCTTAGGTTCTCTGTACCACTTCGTGACATATGAGTCGATTTTGAATGAAGGGTTACTCGCCTCAGCCCAACCTTCTAGATTAGCGACCCCACTTGCTTCTGACCTTGACCGGGGGGGGACTCGTGCAGGGGGAATAGTGGCGATCGCCCTAACCCTCCTCCTCACCACTCCTTCGCCTAGCCCTGCGGCTCCCCTCCGATTTGGCACCACCAGTCCAGATGTGGTGTATGTGCAAAATCGCTTGAAAGCCCTAGGGTTCTTTACCGCTAACTCCACCGGGTATTTTGGTCCCATCACTAAAAATGCAGTGGTCCGATTTCAACAGGCGAATCATTTGGTGGTGGATGGGATCGTTGGTCCCCAAACGCTGAGGGCGCTGGAACGGGGGAGAGCGATCGCCCAACCAGCGATTTATTACTCCACCACCGTCCCCGTTGCTGTTAGCACCACTCCAACGGTTCCCACACCCAGACCCACGGCTAGCATGACACCGACCGTCAGCTCCAGCAACATTGGCGGTGAACTGTACAAAGGCTCACAAGGTCCAGCAGTGCGGGAAGTTCAAACTTTACTACGTCAGAATGGATTATACCCAGGACCGATTACCGGATATTACGGTGGTCTAACCGCCGCTGCGGTAGAAGAATTTCAGCGTGATCGAGGCATCCCCGCAACAGGCATTACAGGGGTTAAAACCCTTAACCGCTTACGCCAGGAAGCCAATTAGACCTGTCCGAAAATTGGGGTGGAGTACCCGCTGCGCGGGTACTCCACCCCAATTTTCGGACGACTCTATTAGGCAACCGTCAATTATGACGATTAAGAATCAGAGATAAGCCCCGTAGAACTAAGGTATTATATAAACCCAGTAAGTTTCGGTAGAGGCCATAACCATGACCCGTTCCCTACCCACCGTTGATGCAGCGATCGCCTCCAATGATGACGCAATTGATGACGCGATCGATGACGCGATCGCCCCTAACATTGACCACCTCATCACTGAGGACGATATCCCCGTGGATAACTTTGCGTCCGCTAAACAGCAACGACTTTTGGTCAGTTGCCTATACAGTCACCCGTGGCGACCAGAACCATTCTTAGCAGAAGCCAACGTTGGCATCTATCACACGATCAGCCAACCCGCCATTGTGCCTGATGTGTTTGTCAGCCTGGATGTGCAGGTGCCTTCCGACTGGTGGCAGAAGCCGAACCGCTGTTATATGGTGTGGAACTTTGGCAAACCGCCTGAACTAGCGCTGGAGATTGTCTCCAATCGAGGTGGCAATGAATTGACCGACAAGTTTCAGACCTATGCCCAGATGCGGGTCAGTTACTACGTTGTTTATGATCCCGCTCAACATTTAGGGGAACCCTCTTTGCGGTTATATGAACTGCGAGGACGATACTACGCTGAATTAGCACAGCCTTATCTGGAACAGGTGAACCTGGGACTCACCTTATGGCAAGGGGAATTTGAAGGGCGGCAGGATACCTGGTTGCGCTGGTGTGATGCCCATGGCAATTTGTTGCTGACCGGAGATGAAAAGGCGGAGATTGAACGCCAACGGGCCGATGCGGAATCCCAACGGGCCGATCGATTAGCCGATCTTCTTAGGGCACGGGGGATTGATCCAAATGAGTTGACCTAGGGCCACCTCAGGACTTTGCTTGTAAATAATCTAAGCAAATGTCCAAAATTCGTTGGGACGATCGCCCATCACCAAAGGGATTTACCGCATTCGCCATCCGCTGATACTGGCTCTCATCCGTCAGCAAGGCCATCGCTTCTGTAAACAGGGTTTCAGTCTGGGTACCCACCAACTTTGCGGTACCAGCGGTCACAGCTTCCGGTCGCTCGGTGGTTTCCCGCAAAATCAGCACAGGCTTACCCAAGCTGGGAGCTTCCTCCTGCAAGCCGCCAGAGTCGGTCATGAGCAAATGACACCGTTGAATCGCACCGACCAGTTCAGCATAGTCTAACGGTTCAATCAAAAAGGTGCGGGGATGATCCCCCAAAATGGCCTTGAGCGGATCGCGGACGGTGGGGTTGCGGTGCAGGGGCAGCACTAAAGCCACATCCGGGGCAGCATCCAAAATCTTGAGAAATCCCTGGGCAATCTTATTCAAGGGTTCACCCCAATTTTCCCGACGATGGACAGTGGAGAGGATAACCCGATATTGGCTCCAATCTAGACCAGGGATGTCGCATTGGGGCGATCGCGCCGCCACCGTCAACAAGGCATCAATCACCGTATTGCCCGTCAGATGAATCGCTCCAGGAGTTCCCGATTTGTACAGGTTATCCACCGCCATTTCCGTAGGCGCAAAGTGGAGCTGGGCAATTTGGGTCAGCAACCGTCGATTGGCCTCCTCTGGGAACGGATCATAGATATTGTCCGTGCGTAACCCCGCCTCCACATGGCCGAGGGAAATTTTTTGGTAAAACGCCGCCAGTCCAGCAGCAAAAGCGGTAGTGGTGTCCCCTTGCACCAACACCAAATCGGGCTGAATTTTGCCAAACAAATCCTGCAAGCCTGTCAAACTGCGACAGGTAATATCCGTCAGGGTCTGCTTTGGCTGCATAATGGCCAAATCCTCATCAGCCGTTAACTCAAATAACGCCATGACCTGATCGACCATTTCCCGGTGTTGCCCCGTGAGGACAACATAGGTTTTGAGATGGGGCGACTGCCGAAACGCTTGGATGACCGGAGCCAGCTTAATCGCTTCCGGACGAGTCCCCAACACAATACAAACCTGGAATGGCTGACTCATGAATCGTCCTCAAATTTGGGTGCAATGATGGGCAGTACAAGATTTATGACCTAACTCATGAATGGTAGCAGGTGGGGGGATATCTGGGGCGATCGCGTAGCAATGAACGCCAAAAGACCAGAGTCATCAGCACTCAATACCCGGCCAAAGTCAAAGGTCGTTAATGCTCAATACCGCGATTGCTGAACCTTGGTCACATATTCCAAAGATTGCCGCAATTCCCACCCTGTCACCTGTCTAATCCGCTCCACCGCCTCAAACATTTGATTCGCTGCCAGCAACTCTTCCACTTCTCGCCAAAGGGCTGGATCAGGCCAATCGGGTGGCATCGTCCTTTCTGTCTCCCGAAATTCCTCCCGCTGGATCGCCTCCACGTATTGCTTCGCCTCATAGAGGGAACAACGGGTTTGCTCCCGCACCCATTTGATCGCAAACAGCTTTTTGTGGGCAGTCAATAACCGCAGCGCCTCTTGCCGCAGTTCTGGGGTAGCGTTCCAGGTGGTTGGCGGAACAGGCATGGGAGGGGGTTCGTGCCGTTCCAATGCTTCAACATAGTCCTTGGCTTCCCGTAAGCGCCACTGTTTAACCGCGCGAACCCGTTTAATGGCAGCGATTTTTTGACCTGAAACTAGAAATTGCTGCACTTCCGCCTCTAATAATTGGGTGGCGGTCGCAATGTCATCGGTCGTTATCTCAGAACGGTCATTCCGCCCATCCGTAGGGTGGATAGCATTCCGATCCGGGGTTGAACGAGATTCCGTCCCAGGGGATAGGGCATCGGGCCGCGTCCGTTTAGGAGCGTTGCTGGCGATTGCCCCTTGCTGGGGCTGGAACAATCCCCTAAACAGCAGAAGTAACAATACGATGGCAGCGATAATCCACAGGATCGTCATGGAGATACCTCACGGGTATAGTGTCCACCCTAGGGCGATTCAAAGATGGAGCGATCGCCCCAGGCGAGGCCAGAGCCGACTTTCAGTTCTCAGCTTTTGGTTGCGGGGAAAGTACTTGAAGTACAAGGCTAAGTCAAGGGAAACCATGGTGAAATTGAGCAGATACAGGGCCACAATCCAATCGAAAGAATAAAGAAACTTATGGACCATGCCGAAAATATAACCGAGGCACAAGACAGCCATGAACAACGGACTCTTGCCAACCACAATTTTGGTACGGAGGGACTTGGTAATCGAAATCGGCCAGCTAATCCCAAAGCAAATCAGCATCCCCGCTTCAAATGGACTCATCATACCTCCTCACCCTCTTGACTTGGCTCACGCAGTAGTGACGGAAACGACGTTACAACAACGCTACTTTAACATCCTCAAAGCTAGGTCAGAGGCTGTTTCACCATAAACTTGACGTAGCTTAGGCAAAATTTGATTTCAGTCGTATTTCTTGAGATCCAGCCGGGGTTCTTCTCATCTAGGAATGAGAACTAAGTCATGGGTCTCAGATCAGCATGGCTAGCCGCACGCTTTCATATGCGTAGCAGACTTCAGAGAAATCGGGTTGCAACACAGGCTGTAATCGGAAAATCGGGCTGTCAACGAGATTTCCCTAGAGGCAATCGATACAAAGTATTCACAGTAATCATTTGGGGAATTTCTCAGGAAGTGAAGCAAACGGGGCGATCGCCCTAATCTGAAAAATCGATTTTCAAACGAAAGTGAATCACTATATGATAAATATTACGTATGATGTAGCAAGTTTTTAATCGAACTTCGATTGTTGGGAGGATTGAATGGCAGGTACAACTGGTGAACGTCCGTTCGGCGATATTGTAACAAGTATCCGCTACTGGGTTATTCACAGCATTACTATTCCCGCTCTATTTATTGCTGGATGGTTATTCGTGAGCACAGGTTTGGCATATGATGCGTTTGGGACACCCCGCCCCAATGAGTACTACACTCAGCAGCGTCAGGAGATGCCCATCGTCAGTGATCGGTACAACGTCGATCAGCAAATTACTGACTTTAATCAATAGGCTGGGGCGGCGCTTCAGGAGAAGATGTCCTCTAATCGCTGATGCGTTAGCTTGACCAATGTGGTGAATGAAAGCTGGTTCTAAGCGAATTGGCTCCGTCTAGTTTGCTTAGGATACTTGCTGGTAAGTCCATTGCTAGTAAGCTAGCTATTTTTTGAACAAAGCATATTTTAGAGAATCATGACTGGTAATACACCAAACGAACCCGTTACTTATCCGATTTTTACCGTGCGTTGGTTGTCCGTCCACGCACTCGCTGTTCCTTCTGTTTTCTTTATTGGCGCGATCGCCGCAATGCAGTTTATCCAACGGTAGGCAAGTCTCATGGCAATGGAACGTAATCCAAACCCTAATAAGCAACCTGTAGAGTTGAACCGTACTTCTCTATACCTAGGGTTGTTGCTCGTTTTCGTGCTTGGAATTCTATTTTCAAGCTACTTTTTCAACTAACATTCAACTAAAGTTTCAGTATAATTTAAGCCTGGGAGGCTATCCATGTTCCAGAATGGCAGAATTCCCCTTTGGATCGTAGCGACAGTGGCAGGACTCGGTGTTGTGGCCGTTGTTGGTTTGTTTTTCTACGGTTCCTACGCAGGGGTTGGTTCAGCGGTGTAAGGACTCGCTGAGTCGTTCCCAATCGACCGTTTAACGGTGGGCGTGATCCTTACGGGGGTCGCGCCTATAGTTTTAAGGTTGGTAATAGCCCATTCCTCCGGCCCAACGGCAACCATACCAGCGAGAACCGTGTTATTCTGCTTGGCGAGTCTTGCCATTATGGTGATGGAGGCATCCTGGGACAGAAATGGTAATGGCCCAGGCTGGAAGTCAGGGCATTACTGGGACTGAGGAGAGCACAACAGTGAGTCAATGAGCGGTATGGTTATTTCAGATCAAGACGGACAGCAACAATATCGGCTAGAACATCAGCGGCCAGATTATCAGCTAGGGCCAGAATATCGCTGTGGTGCTACCGTTGATCTCTACGATTCACCCCACTTGACGACCCTGGCAACACAAGCGGCGGGCGATCGCCACCTCCGTTTCCTGACACCACCCCAGCCAAACGCCACCGCCATTCCCGTCTGCCTCTGTGAAGATGATTATCCCGGTTGGATCAGCCCCCGATCGCTTCCATCCTTGCAACCCAGCGATACGCCCTACCAAGCCCCGGTGTGGTCGGCCAAGGAGATAGGCGATCGCCTTCCCCAAATCATTGCCTACACCCAAGCCGCCATGGCCCAGGGGAATTACTACCGCTGGGGCGGCACCGTTGGCCCCAGCTACGATTGTTCAGGGTTAATGCAAGCGGCCTTCCGCTCCGTTGGGGTCTGGATTCCCCGTGATGCCTACTTGCAAGAGCCGTTTACCCAACCCGTTCCCCTCAACCAACTACAGCCAGGGGATTTAATTTTCTTTGGTCCCCCCGAACGGGCCAACCACGTAGCCCTCTATCTGGGTGAAGGACGTTACGTCCACAGTTCTGGTAAAGCCATGGGTCGCAACGGCATTGGCATTGATGTCCTATACCGAGCCGGAGATGACCCACCCATGGAGAATGCCATTAGTCGGGCCTACTTTCAGCAGATTCATGGGGCGGGGCGGGTAATCTCCAGCTATCAGCCAACGGGCACCCCCATGAGAGCGATCGCCATTGAGTCTTCCGTCCATGGCTAAGGGATACGTCAAAAGATTAGTCAAATTTCTCAAATGGGCCATTTGGGGTGGAGTCCTCTTCTTCCTCGTCCAAGCCATTCGGGCCAACTGGCAGGATATCGCCGCGATTAAAATTACCAGCGCGGGTTGGGGCTGTGTGATGGCCGCCACCGGGATCACCCTGTTTGCCCATATTTGGTCCGGTTGGGTGTGGGGCTGGATTTTAGCTGCCCTTAACTATCCCCAAGCGCAAGGATCATGGGCCATTCTCACCTATCTCAAAACCAATATTGCCAAATACTTACCCGGAAATGTGTGGCATTTTGTTGGCCGGGTGATGAGTGCCAAGGCGATCGCCATTCCCATCGAAGCCAGCACCGTCAGCGTTGTCATGGAAGCCTTGCTGATGGCGGTTGCCGCCCTCCTCGTCGGTCTCCTCTCTAGCCAACACCTCAACCGTCCGTTGCAAATGACCTGCCTGATCATCGGCTTAGTTGGCATCCATCCCCGCATCCTCAACCCCATCATCAAACGACTCAAACAGTCTAAATTAAAAGCGATCGCCCCCTCCACCCACCCACCCACCCCTCCACTCACCCCTCCACCCACTCTCCCACCCTCCACCACCCACCTCACCCACTACCCCATCGCCCCCCTCCTCGGCGAACTCGGCTTCCTTGCCCTGCGGAGTCTGGGTTTTGTCACCGTGGCGATCGCCATCACCCCCCTCTCCTGGGCACAATTACCCGCCTTAATTAGTGGATTTAGCTTGGCTTGGATGTTGGGTCTCGTGATTCCAGGGGCACCGGGGGGCATTGGCGTATTTGAAGCAACGGCGATCGCCCTGTTAGGCCCCAGCACCCATTTATCCAACGGCATCATCCTGGGAACCGTAGCCCTATATCGGTTGGTCAGCACCCTCGCCGAGGCAATGGGGGCCGTCACTGCATGGCTCGATGAAAAACGCTCAGGGGATTAGAAATCGCGGGCAACAAAAGTTGCAACGATTTCTCATCAAGGCATCTGTAGAGGCATCTGGAATAACATTGGATATCATAATGTTGTAGAGTCTTTAGTCTTTATGGGTTTTATTAAGAATAATTAATAAATACTACATTTTATTTTGCTATGATGCATCGGTTCCTGTAGCGATCCGCTGTCCATGTCAGGCAGCCATTTTTCTGCATTCAAAATAAAAAGAACAATCGTCATC
>JAYKIC010000352.1:0-3304 GCA_035284985.1 Leptolyngbyaceae cyanobacterium | reverse complement strand
CCTCATCCTGTACTACGGCATTTATAAATTTGTGGGAGAATTTGGTGCTGGCACCCTAGTCGATGCCATTGAGACTTTTTTTGAGGCCCATATTAACCCCTGGGTGAATGGGGCGATCGCCACCCTCATCCCCTGGCCCGTATTGCAAGATCTATTTGGCAACGACTACGGCATGATCACCCTGGGCCTCCGCTATGCGATCGCCATCGTCCTGCCCGTCGTCACCACCTACTTCCTCATGTTCTCCATCTTGGAAGACAGTGGCTATCTACCCCGCCTCTCCCTAATGCTCGATCACCTGTTCAAGGCGATCGGCTTATCCGGTCGTGCCGTCATCCCCATGGTGCTAGGGTTAGGCTGCGACACCATGGCCACCATGGTAACGCGCACCCTAGAAACCAAGCGAGAACGCCTACTAGCCTCCTTTCTCCTAGCCTTAGTAGTGCCCTGTGCCGCCCAGTGGGGGGTAATTCTAGGCTTGCTGGCCCAACGACCTGCTGCCCTCACCCTGTGGGGCAGTATCATCATCGGTATTTTCCTTCTCGTAGGTACCTTAGCTAACCGCATCCTCCCCGATCAATCCGCCAGTTTTTATATGGATGTCCCCCCCCTGCGCCTGCCCAACGGGCGGAATATTCTCACCAAAACCTACGTGCGGGTGAAGTGGTACTTTTGGGAAATTGTGCCCCTATTCATGTGGGCGTCCCTATTTATCTGGCTGGGTCGCCTGACGGGGCTGTTTGATCTACTCATTCGGGGATTGGAACCCATTACTGCCTGGTTAGGACTACCCGCCTCCACCGCCCCCATTTTTCTCTACGGATTCTTCCGTCGGGATTATGGGGCCGCTGGTTTGTTCGACTTACAACAGGGGGTCGGCTTAACGGGCAATCAGCTAGTCATTGCCGCCGTAGTGCTTACCCTGTTTTTGCCCTGCATTGCCCAGCTACAAATTTTAATCAAAGAACAGGGCTTGAAAACTGCCTTAGGTATGGTCGGGTTTATCATCCCTTTTGCCCTCGGCATCGGAATTTTGCTCAATGGGATGCTGTCCCTATTGCACATTGTGGTTTAGAACCCTAAATTTCAACAGAGGGATTTTCACAGAATCCCCCTACCCCGGTTATTTCATAACATTGCACCGTCTAAGGCCATCGGATATGGAAAATATGGTTGTTCTTGCCAATGTTCGCCCTGGAACCTCTGGCACCGTCACCTCCCTCGTCACGGATGATCCCGTGATGATTAATCGACTGCTCGCCTTAGGCATTAGCCCAGGGGTAACCATTCATCTCGAACAGCGATTTCCCGCCTATATCATTCGCTTGGGCCGCAGTCGAGCTACCTTTGATCAGGCGATCGCCGACAGCATCTACCTCCGCATCGACTAAAACAGGGCCATCCGCCGGAAATCTAGCCCTTAACCACAAAATATAAAGTAACCCTTAAGATATCAATACATTCTAAATATTATACAGTCAGATTAAAATTGAGATCGCCGCTGGTTTCAGGGGAAGGTGCTTCTACATTAAACCCGTTGATGATTTTATATCCCTGGATTCCAGGTCCAACCTGTCCTGGAAAACTCTACAGTCCTCCCCTCTGGAGCAATAGTTTTGCTTCAACTGAGCGACCCCGTAATATGACCAGATTCTAACAATCAAAATTTGCAAGTGTAGTCTCCAACACTTCTACGGTTTCCTGAATTTATAGAATAAAGAATAAATACCCATATAAATATTTTTTATGGAAAGTTTTTAGCCAACCACCAATTTTGGCTAATGTACCGTTTTATAGCATCTTTCTGGAAAAGATGGGTTCATCAAGGGGCTTAAGTCCCTGATTTGGCCATGATGAACTACACACTTGAGTTGAGTAGATATTAGCCATAATGAGTTACAACTCTGAAGCAAATGAGTATGATCAGCAATATATGACCAACAATATTGGCAAAATATTCGGCCTTTATCAAACCCATTCAGTCTGCTTATAGGGTGGGCAATGTCCACCTTAAGAGTGCAAGTCCACCTTACTGTAGGGTAGGCAACGCCCACCTTAAGAGTGCAAGTCCACCTTACTGTAGGGTGGGCAATGCCCACCTTAAGAGTGCAAGTTTTCAATTATGTATTCTTGCACAAAGAAAGGAGTAAATCCAACCATTCAAGATCCTGGTATGTGTTTTTATTTAACCAAATTGACCTGAAAATTAGGAACAATTAACTGATGAAAAAACTACTGAATTGATACCGATTTGGTCCAGAAAATTATGAAATAGAGTGTGGATATTCTTGTCTATCAAGGCTCCTATCCTGTGTTTTAGTCAATTCAAACAGACAGTTAACTTATCTAAGTATTTTCCCAGAGGCAGATTGAAATTAATCTGTGTGTCAACCTTTAATTTCTTTTCCTATGAAATATGCAATTACCCACGATTGTATTGAGTGTAGTTCCTGCATTCCCCAATGCCCCGTTGGAGCGATTAAAGTTGTTAAAGGTCAACATTTAATTGACCCATTACTTTGTAACGGTTGTGAGGGTTATACTGATGAGCCTCTCTGTGCTAGTGTTTGTCCCGTGGGATCATCTATACCGCTGCAATCGAAGAAAGGGCGCTATCGAAAACATAAGCGACCAACGTTGAGCTTGGAATTATTTCTCAATGGCAAGAATAATTCTTTTGCCTCTGCCATTGTGGTATGGGAAACCTGTAACCTCTTAGCCCAACGTCAATCTCTTCCGTGGCAAACTGATGAGAATGAAGTTTTGTTTTATGAACGGCAGGTGAAACAGGGCAAGGGAATTCTGAGATTTTGGATTGGAGATAGTAGGGATCAGGGCGGTGATATTCAACCCCTGAAACAGTCGGAAGCGGAACGTGCGATCGCCAATCTCGATATTCGGGCAGCCTGTTTACATCTGATTTATGCAGCCTGTGCCACAGGCTGTGATCAGTCCTGGAAAAATGAGTTTGTGATTAGCGATCGCCAAATCGAACAGTATCTTGGCTTAGATAAACGGAAAGATTTAAGTAAACTAGACAAGCTATCATTAATTAACGATTTATCCCTACAAGCTTGCTCCATTATTGCCAGTATTCGTTGGCCTCGCCAAGGGCGTGTCCCCGAATTTGTCACAGAACAAGAACCCATCTGGCATATGGTTGCTATTCATCAACACTTTGAAACTGACGACTTAGGATGCAAACATTTAACAGGGCTAACATTTCGGATCAAAGCAGGGAGTTGGGCTAAACATTTCCTCAACCAAAAAGATCATCTCCAACACACCGCTTTTTACCAATATG
>JAYKIC010000351.1:0-14322 GCA_035284985.1 Leptolyngbyaceae cyanobacterium | reverse complement strand
GAGGCGTAGTTGTTAGTGTCCGATCGCCTGACGCTGGGTATAAATTTCGTAGACCAATAAATCGCGGAGTTCATCGGCAATGTCGCTGGGAGGATTTCCGGCCAGTGCTCGTCCAATTAGCCGTTCTGCCTCTCTGAGTTGGTGACAGGCGATCGCTAGGGAGGCAGCGCTACGGTGTAACACAGAGCGGGTGGGTTCCATATCCCACTGATCCGCTACTAAGTCTGCCGCTAGTCGTTCTTTGGCAAAGGCGGCTTGAGAGAGCGCCATGACCGCTTCACTATTCTGTTGTTGCCGAGCCAGAATTGCTTGGTCTACCAACTCCATTGCTTCTTGATGAAGAATGTCTATGTTTTGCATTTTTCCACAACCCGTGCTTGAGGAGTGCCAAATTCAATCACCGCAACGTAACCGGGTGCAACAGTGTCAGATGGGCTGATCTGTCTTAACTTCATATTAACTCTAGATCGAATGAGTGCGTCAGATCCTTGTCGAATACCCGAAACCTCTAGACGGGCTTTACGTTGAAATAGGGGATTAGGGGTATTGATAGATCCTAGCCAGAAATCAAAACCTAATCCTTTTCCTTTCACCGATCGTTCAATGATAGTGAGGTTAGTGAGGACTGGCATGACTAGGGCGGCAATTCCATACGCTCCATATTCGGTGGCGACTTCTTGATCGGCGTTGAACCGTCGGATAATATCGTCGATGCGATCCCAGTAAAGTTCTAAAATACAAGGCTGAAGACCGTTAATGTTTAATGCGACAGGGGTGGGATGGTCTTGTTCATCCAGGCAAACGGCGGCGGCTTCTGCACAAGTTGCCCCAAATGTCAGCGACCAGCCAGGACGTTCGGGCTTGGGATGGCAGAGATCGTTCAGGGATAGTGTTATGGTTGCGCCACTGTCAGTCATGTCAGTCATTGGTGCTAGACTCTTTCAGATTTTATACTGTCAATGCGATCGCACAGCACCACGCCAAGACGAGTATCGCCTTTTCCTCCTGTTCAAGCAATCTACAACAACACATTCCTGATGGGCTAGATTTCTTCTAATTCTTTGCTTCACGGTTCTTCACACACAAAACCCGATCGCACCCAAGCAACCCACTGGTTGGTTCCAACCTGATGCCAGAGATAATCATCCTCGCCATATTCGCTGGAAAATACTGAAATCTGTTCTCCATCGGGGACGGTGTAATCTTCTGCTTCAAAATGCCTGATGATTCCCATCCCTCCAGAACCAACTTGCACCAGACCCTTCGGATATTCTTCTCCTGGCCCTTCTCGCAGATTGACACGAGATCCGGGTTCTCTGGTACAAATTTGAGCCATGTCAGCATAGGCTTTCAGCGGAAAAAAGATGATTGAAGTGGCGATCGCCATACCCACTATTAAGCATTTCATGTTTATTTCTCCAAAGATGTGTCGGTGAGGATATATCGATTCTGTTTTGAGCGTTCCCGAATGATGACGAGACGTTTCGTTCCTATTGTCCCTGCCCCTATGTTTAATCAATTCAATTTAAAGTGGATGAGTGCCAGCGGGACACTCTGGATTCCCTACGCTAAATTGGGACGAGCTAGGAGGGTTTGTAGTCGGTTGATTCGTTTCGCAAAGCATTGCACGAGTTGTCGAATTGCCATCATCCATTTGATCTACCCATACAATGCTGATGTAGCTTGGGAGTCTACTTCGTTGGGCTGTTGCTGTCATCCATACTTGAGATTGATTGACTGCATCGATACTATAGATGTAGTGCTGAGCTTCAGAATTCATTCCAGTTTCTAAATTATTTAGATTGGAGGAAAATTGACCTCTCTCTAAGTAGTAAGCTTGTTGTGCCCGGTTGAGTAAACCAACATAGAGTCTAACTTCCAACCGAGTTCCCACTAATGATACTCCTCTCTCGGCTCTGACAGCGGCTTCATCAAGAGTACCAGGGGGACACTGAGGATCTCCTTGGCCAGATGGAGCATCGGTGGGAGGATTCATTGAGGGTTGCTCTGTTTGGCAGATTACGACACTTGTCGTCCATCCTCTGGCCTGACGAATTGCACGAGCAATGCCAACGTAACTATGTAGCCCTTGTTGTTTGGCTGTTGCTGTCATTAATGCTTGATTGGGGGCAACCTCATCAATCCTGTAGATATAGTTCTCGGTTTCAGGGTTAATACCCAGACCTAAATCACGGAAACTGGAAGAAAATCGGCTAAGTTCGGAATAGTAAGCTTGCTGCGCGCGGTTCATTGAACCGATATAAGTTCTAGCTTCTGCCTGAATTGCCGCAGGATAAAGTGGCCAGGATGAGGGGTTTTCCCAAACAATATTTCCGGCTAAATCGATGTAATTCTGGCGATCGCCCACTTCTACAAATGCCATTCCTCTCCAAAAGGGTAATGCAAGATCAAACTGGCGCGGGATCATCATCTCACCCTCTGTATTGATATAGCTGGCAGTATCATTCGTAGCAACAAGAGCCATTCCTTCTGAAAAGGGTAATGCGTAATCAAACTGAGGATTGATCACCATCTCACCCTCTGTATTGATGTAACCATAGCGCTCATCCACTCTAACAAGAGCTAACCCTTCATGAAATGGCCATGCTTTTACAAACTGGGGATTAATCGCTATCTCACCCTCTGTATTGATGTAACCGTACTGATAACCTGAGTTTGTTACGGATCTAATAAGAGCCAGTCCGTCTGAAAAATTGGTGTCTATGCCGTGGGAGAGGATCGGGAAAAACAGTTCTTCTAATTCTTCATCAAATTGAAGGAAGCTCTCAAAATCAATGGGAAATTCAATGGCAATAGCTATTTCACCCTCTGTGTTGATGTAGCCATATTGCTCCCCTTGCATTACCACCGCTAACCCTTCAAAAAAGGTGAATGCTCGATCAAATTGGGGGGGAATCACCATATCACCATCAGGGTTGATGTAGCCCCAGCGATCGCCTACCTGAACAGGTGCTAGTCCTTCGGAAAATGGGTCAGCGCCGTCATACTGAGGTGCGATTACTATTTTTCCTTCCCGATTGATATATCCCCAGCGACCATCTTGGTGAATCTGAACTAAACCTTCGGAAAAACTGGTCTCCCGCTCCAGGCAGAGATGTACGGAATCCTCAGTTTGGAATTGTGCTGGAATCGCCATTTCACCGTCAGCGTTGATGTAGCCATAGCGATCGCCCACTAGCACGGGTGCCAACCCTTCGGAGAACAGGCATACCTGATCAAATTGGGGTGAAACAACCATCTCCCCTTGCTGATTAATAAATCCCCAACTACCTTCGACCTCTACGGGAAATAGGGTAGCCCATTCAGATTGGTTATTAGATTGGAGTGCTTGAAGCCCAGGTAAGCTACTCAGATTGATGCCTGGAATCGCAACTTTTCCTGTGCCTACAATGACTGCTAATCCTGCGGCGATCGCTGCTGCTCCCATGCCCCACCAGCGCTTATCTTGAAATTGGAAACGGGGTAGGGCGAGACTCGGAGGTTGACTGACAGTCGGACGTGTGCTTTGGACCTTATTTGTCGATTTAATCGATGTTTGCAATGTCTGAAGCGCATCATTGGCAGAGGCAAATTGTTCTGGTGGTAATGCAAGCAAGCGATAAAGATATTGTTGCATCGAGCTACTGATAGAACTGAGGGCAGACCAATCTAATTGGCCACTGGCGTTGATGCAATCGCTAAAAGCCCGCACCGTTAGTAGCTCCACTACAATTTGCCCTAGACTTTGCAAATCGTGGGAAATAGTGGTTGGAGGTTGGGTAGCATCTGGAGGTAACATCGTGATTTGGTCGTTTTGAAACACGATGGTGTCTAAAGTCAAGTTGCCGTGGGTGCGGTTTTCTTGATGTAGAGATGCCAATTGGGGTAACACCCACTGCAAGAGATTTCGCACTTCGGCTTCGTCCATGCCTTTGCCCTGGTGTTGGGTAAGGAGCGATCGCAGTGTATTACCCTCCCCATTGCTATCTGGGTTTGTGTTCGTGTTTGCTACAAAATTGTCCCGTTCCATAAGATCCCTCAAATTTTTCTAGTGTTTAAATACTGTTAATATCACCCGTTCAAATTAGCCTTCACTAATTTCAGAAATATCAATCGCTTCTTCCGGTGGATTAGAATCCGAGCCATATTCTTGCCGCATAGCATCTTCCAATTCCGGCGTAAAATCTCCTGGCCGATCGGTTTCTCGAATACGAGGGTTGCCTGAATCACCTGATTCTCCATGCCCTTGTTCTATTTGTTCACGAACGTGCTTATCAAGGTTGGGTTCTTGGGCTTGAGATGTTGGGTTCCCAGAAGTATCTGTGGGAGAAGTACCTAATTCCCCATGCACCTGTTCTATCGCAGGATCTTTATTTTCTGGAGGTAAACCATACTTAGCCCGGTCAATATCGTCTTGTTCCTGTAATGGGTTAAAGTTTTCTAGATTTCTACCACTACCGTGGGTGTTCTCAATCTTTTGTAATCCTTCCGCTGTTGGACTGTACACATCTGCTGGAATATGACTTAACCCAAGGTTTCGGGCTGCTTCAATCCGGTGGCGACCATTGGTGTAGTCATGAAACTGACCATTTTCATCAAAATTAACTTTGACGCGATCGCCACTTTTAGGATTATAAAACTGCTTATAAGATTCAGACACTCCTCTCAAATTGTTGTTATCACCAGTTGAAAGGATTTCCTGCCCTGATTTTCCTTGATCCATTAATGATTGAATCTGTTGCAAAGATTGAGCCATTTCTCCATATTCTGGCTCAGAGTATTTTTTGTACTCTAAATCTTGAGGCGGATCGAGAGCATCGATCGCAATTTCAAAAAATTTGTTTGGCATTCTTTTTACCTCCTTTCAACCAAAGTTAATTTAAGTTAAAATTCACTAATTTCGGAAACATCAATGGCTTCTTCCGGTGGATTAGAATCGGAGCCATATTCTTGCCGCATAGCATCTTCCAATTCCGGCGTAAAATCTCCTGGCCGATCGGTTTCTCGAATACGAGGGTTGCCTGAAGCCCCTGAAGCCCCTGATTCTCCATGCCCCTGTTCTATTTGTTCACCAACGTGCTCATCCAGGTTGGGTTCTTGGGCCGCAGGGGGTTTGGGTTCTTGAGGAGAGCCTTCTGCGGGTACGGATTTGGGTCGAGAGGGTGGTTTTTCCATAATAGAAATGGGTTAATTGAACTAGAGAAAATGTTAAAGACTAAACGGGGAGAAATGCTTGAAGATGAGATTCTGGTTTGTTGAAGGTTAGCTGGATCGCTAAACAGGTTAGGAGTGAATGTTGTAGCTCTGGTGATAGCAAGGGATAAACAGGACTTGCTTTTTCAACCCATCGTTTTAAGGCTTCTGAAAATGGAATATCGCGGTTATCTACATATTTTTGGAAGATAGTGCGATCGCCCTCCAATAACACTCGATTTTCATAGCGAAAAACACCAGGGGCTTCACAGAATTGATATTGAGGATGGGGAAATCCTGCCTTTAATAATCCTTCTGGAATGCGACACCATTCTATCCAGGTGGGTTGAATCTCTAGATTCGGTTGGGCGTTGACTTGTCTGAGCGGAGCACATATCGCCTCTACCAATAACTTATGGGCTTGCTGGACTTGATACCCTAACCAACCCTGTACTTTTCCCTTTTCTTGCACGGCTTTTAGCGCGAGAAAAGCGATCGCACTCTGCAATGTAGCTTCAATTTGTTCCGGGGTTAAATGCTGGGTACCTTGCTCTAGTAAAATCTGTCCAAAAACTGGGTAAATCCGATCTTTTACTGGGGCACCAAAGGGTGCCATTAATAGTTCCAGCATTAATGACCGATGTAAGTCTTGATACTTAGGTTGACGTTCCAGAGTGGCGATGATATTTCTGCCCCGTTCAATGCAGTCTGCGAGATGGCGATCGCTAGGACAACCATACAGTGGTGCATACAAATTCTGATGGTGAGTTTGGAAAGAGAGCGATTGGTCTCTTACCACCTCATCGGTCATCATCCGTGGGTGAAATTGGATGTTTGGATCGTCTTTAAAGTTGGGAGATGTAGTTAAACTAGGTTCGGGTTCGCCGCCGATATAGTAGAGAAATTGTCCCACTTTCAGCGATGCTAAAGACTTCTCCTGCTGGGGCGTTAACAACATCGATCGCCCTAAGGTTTCTCGGTTATCTGCTTCCACCACCCGATGAGCCAGTTTGATATTGGTGTTGACCATGACATCAGGAACTAGCCCCCCTGGATTTTGTTCGGCGATCGCAATTCCCTGACCAAATCCCCGCACTTCTGCCAGCATATTGGCAAAGTTCCGTACTGCCTTCCCTTTAGGATTGGCCTGTTCTTGGTCACTGGTTTCTGAAACATTAGCTAGCAAATTATGGGCTTCTTCGATGAGTAAAAGATGCTTTAGTTCTCCCGTCGCCTCATGGCGTTGACTCATCCAATATTGATAGCAACGATTGAGAATTAGGCCCATAACAAAGGCGCGATCGTCGCTATTCGTGATTTGACTCATTTCTAAGACAACGGGACGCTGCATCAATTGCTCAAAAGGGATAGAATCCACTGTATTCAGCATTGCCCCTAAACCGCCTCGACAAAATTTGTTAAGGCGAACACTGATGGCTGCGATAATTTCTTCTGTTGACTCTTTTTTATAGCCTAATCGCGCCACAATTTCAGGCACCAATTGGGCTACATCCGCGAAACAAGGCGGCTGTAACTGGCTATTATCTCCCGCAATAGTAAACCCCTTGCGAATATAAGCTTCCTGAAAGAGTTGCTCCACCACATTGGGTAATGGTCCCCACATACTCATCGATACGGAGAATAGGTCGAGTAATGCGCCTAAGTGACTATCTAAATTCGTTTTTGGTGGTAAGGAAAACGGATTAAATCGGAATGGTGCGGTAGTCTCATCGCCTAGGGTAAAGACGAGGAGATCGTCCTTTAAGGCTGGGACTGAACCCAAACCCCGGTATTCCGTTTTAGCAGGTTCCATCACCATCCAAGGAATTTTATGGTTCCGCCAAAGTGTTTCTAATAAGTAAAGAGAAGTATTAGTTTTACCACTACCCGGTACACCACAAATGAGTAAATGTTGAGTTAATTGTTTTTGCTCTAAATTGAGATTACCAATGTGAATATTGCCACGGGATTCTCTGGAATCGAGACGACGGGCATCGGTGGCACCGGGAGCCGAGGGCAAGCCCCAAACGCCCTGACGGGTGGCGATCGGTAAACGAAAAACGCTGTGAACTTCCTCTGGGCTGAAGAGCCACGGCAAACGTCCCAAGTCATATTGATCCCGCCAACGGTGAATGCATAAATCGGTCCACCCTTGCCGTACTGCTATTTTCTGGGCTTCAGTTGTGGCAAGGCTTAATTCTCCTGATCCGGCGGATATATTACTATCATTGTCACCCTTGATAGCTGACTGTAATGCTGAGGTAATTGACTGAGGAATTACCCCTTCTGAAATCAAGCAAATATTGGCTTCAAAGGGTGTTTGTAATGAGCGATAGAATTGCTGCCATGCTTCAGATGCTTCGGCGGCTTCAAATAATTTGAATTGTTTACCTTCACTTCTGGTAATAAATTGACCCGATTGATCAGAAATATCTTTGGTCGCAATGGAAGCGAAGGCATCCGCTGATTGAGCAATTTGCCGTTTTTCCTCAATGCTTAGATAGGTGGGTCGGAGGTTAATGGCGATCGCCGTAGGAGTCCGCTGGCAGGCAAACGCCCGAAATAAAGCTTGGAAATCATCCTCAGCTTGGGGTATCCACGGATTAATTTGCTTACCTGTTATCCCTGGAGCATTGGTTGTGGCGATCGTTTGTAAATTGGCAACAGAGCGTCGAAATTCGCCTAATTGTCCCTGGGGATTGGGCCGAAAGGGTAATCTTAATTGGGCTAAAGTTTCATTGTTAGAACAAGGTTCTAAGGGATAGCCGCTAGGGAAGGAATCACGAACCTGCTCACAAAACATCTGGGCCGCAGTCTTGGTTTCATCGGGGTCCATTCCGGTGGTTTTACCCACTAATCCAAAGATTAAGTCTTTGGTAATATCTCCATTGGTAATTAAGCGCCAGGATAGGGTAAATCGACTATCACCATGCAGTTGACGAATCCATCGTTGCTGTAAAGTGCATAGCTGAGATAAGGCTGATTCAAAGGTGCAGCCTGTGCGAAATTGTTCGAGGGCAATGACATCAGGAATGGCTGGAATCGTCATTCCCCAGTAGATATCAATCTGGTTTGTGTGGGACTTTTCAATTGTGGTAAACATTTGAGGTTTTGTGCTGAAGTGAATTGAGAAATAGCTATTCCATATGACTTAGACGACTATAAATCTCCCTTGAAATCATTGGGAAAATATCTTCATCTTCTTTGAATGCTGCATCGTCTCCAAAAACTACCAGAATATATTTTACAGATCCATCTGGACTCTCAATAATAGCGGAGTCATTTCGGTTCGCCGATGTCCAACCCGCCTTAGAATAAAAAATACTATCTGGCGGTAGTCCTTCTCCTAAAAAGCCATCGATAGAATTAAACGGTACATACTGCCAAGCCTCTACTTCCAAATTACGCAACAAATGAGACTTGATTTTTTCGCTATATTCTGGGGCGATCGCCTGATCAATATCAATTTCGTAGAGCAGACGAGCGGTACTGTAAGTCGTCAAAAAATTACGAAGAGGCTGATTTTCATCCCCTCTCATTTGTTTTTCCCGTCCCTCCGGTCCATTTAATTGAAGATAAGGAATAGGAAATGTCTTTTGGCTAATATTAAGGTTATAATATCCAAGATTTTCAAAGAAATAATTAGTACTATACCGTTTATTGATCCACTGATCTAACTCATCTGGAGGCAAATCGACACCAGAACTTGTTTGTGTGATTAAGTCGAGTACTCGGCTTGCTGGCTCATTGTCAGAATCAGCAATCATCTCATGGATTTCTGTTTCTGAAATGGAGTTTTGTGCTATAGTTCCATCACTGTATTGATTATATAGAATCACTAACCAAAATAGCTTCACTACACTCGCAGGATAGCGTGGATCAGAGTCATTGAATCCTGCATAAGCGCAGCATGAGCCATCGGTTAAGTTAACAAGGCTGACTGAAAGTTTTTGCGTCGGTAGACCTCTTTCTTTAACTATTTCAACTACATCATCTACAACTTTCTGTAATCGCCAATCAGGAGAAAATGATGGTAATACGGATGAAGAGAGAGGATTATTTATACTATTGCCTATTTCTGGTTCGGCAGATTCAAAAGACAAATTAGCCTCATCTAGTGAAGGCGGACTTTCGCCTAAGCCAACATCGTTAGTATCTAGAAGTCGAACTCGAAAGCTGTCAGTTGTACTAATTGATGATTTACCGTTCACTTTAATTTGATATCTCCCTGATGTCTCCAAATAATAGGAGAAGATATTATCCCCTTCTATTTCATGACCATCTGGAAAGATTAAAGTAAAAGGATAGGTAGACGTTATAACCAATGTTTGTGTTACATTAGCGTTAAAGTCATAGCAGCGATAAGCCCCTTCTCTGATATCTACTGATTGATCTAGGACTACTCCAGGTTTTAAGTCTAAATGAGTAAGGCGATCGCATTCGCCTCCTCTCTTATACTGGATTGCTTGAAGAAACTGAAACCCAGCAAATCCTGTCCCTACAGATAAGAGGGTGGCTAAAAGGAAAACGATATATCCTTGTTTGACTCCTCTACCTTTAGGTGATCTCATTAACTGTCCCTCCCGTAGTCTTCTACTTTCCAATTTCCATTACCATCTTGGGCAAAATAGTAGACATAATTTCGAGTCGCCGCACCAGATTTAGACCTGTCAATACCATTAGGACCATGAAGTGTTAAATCTTCATAAACCCTGACCTTAAGAGAGGGGCGATATGAATTAGATTCAAATGACCACACATTTTCGATTCTGGAGGTTGTGTAGGTATAGTGATAGCCGTTATTTCTTAACCAATCAATCGAACCAATGTTGCTCCGATAACATTCCCCAGTCGCTAGACTAGCGAGTAAACCTCTGTCAAAAGGTGGTCCAAAAATTTTGGGTTTGGCTTGAAGCCAAGCATTAACAATATCTACAGCTTGAGCTTGATTTAGGGTATTAGAAGCGGGAGTATTTTCAACTTCCTCTTCTGGTTTAGGTAAAGCCAATAGGATATTGCCGTTTGGTTGAAAAGCGGTTTGCGGCTCTGCCCCTGAAGGGCAAATAATGCCTGACTCTAGCAGTTGAATTTTTTGTGGTGCTATTTTTGATGCCTCTATAGTTTGACAAATAGCAAAATCTGGCAGAATCTCATCATCTGTCTGTTCCGTCAGAAAGATGATCGCAGCATAACTTTTTAATCCCCGCTCTTGGGCCGCAGCCGTGACTACAACCTGAACTTCGTTCAACTGATACTGATTGTACTTGTAATGTTCTCCATTCGGATTAATATCTACTTCTAAATCGCTTAGTGAAGAAACGAACTCTTCATTTGTACTAAAGCTATTTTGTTGACGATTCGCCACTAAGATTAAATCATTGATCGCATCAGCTTGTTTTGCTTCAGCCTGTCGTTTTAGCAATGTAGGAATAGTAGCGGCTAAAATACCAAAACCACATAGCATTCCTAAAATACCCCAATGCCAAGTCTTCAGTTGAGAGTGTTGACCCTGAGATAAAGGTGGGGCTAAAGGTGGGGGTTGAATCTGAGGATACTGAGGTGTTGGCGGTGTTGGTATTGATGTAGGGGAGACAGTCCCATTAAGTAATCCCATAATCTGATCTACAGAATTGGGTGGAGCAGGTTGGGGGACATTTTCGATCATTTGATTAATCACATCTCTAAGATGATCATCAACTAAACAAAAATCTTCCCAGATCCACAATCCTTCAGCATTCTTAAGATTTTGCAAGGGTTGGCCCGTGAGCATTTCAAGAGCCACATGACCTAGGGCGAGAATGTCATCTTTAGCTTGCAGCCCAGGACGCGGTAAATCATCGCTGGCCAATAATCGAAAACCGCCTTCATATAGCACTAAGGTATCAAGAGAAATTGAGCCATGATATTGGCCTTGTTGATGTAAACCCTGAATTTGGGGCAAGATTTCTCTGAGAAATGTTTCAATTTCCGGGGCCGAGAAACGATGATTGGGTCGAGCATCCAGTTCATTTCGTAAGAAGCGAAATTCTGATTCTGTAGGGTTGAGTGTTGCCATGATTTAATTCGCCATTAAGGTGTGGATCGTAGTTGAATCTCGTGCAATTGTTGCCTAATCTTGGCATTCGTGGGTTCATATTTCAGCGCATTAGTCAGCATCTGAGCAGCCTTTGCTAGATTGCCTTGATTAGCGTAGGCTAACCCCAAACCATGCCATGCACTGCCATTGTTGGGCTGATACTTCAGCAACTGTTCCCAATAGAAAATGGCATGGTGTTCCTCGCCAATTTCCTCAAAAAAATCGGCAGCGGTGTTGAGTAAATGGCAAAGCCATTGGTGGTAGATTTGTTGATTAATCTGCCCAGCCGTGAGATTATCTTCTAACCATTGCCAACCTAGTTGAAACCGTCCTAGTTCTAGAAGTTGCTCCAGTTTATCGAGAGGGTTAGAGGGACTAGATGTTGGTGAAATTCGGGGAGAATACATGATGGTTCTATCCCTAGCGGATAGAGGTGAGTTAGATGTTTAACGGCGGAACTAGCGACGGAATTTAGAACTAACCATAGAGCTTCTAACAAGAACTTCCTCAATTTCATCATCGCTAAATCCCGCCTCTGAAAGTAGGGGCCGCAGGGCAATTTGGACTTTGGCAGCAACCATCGAGTCTAGCTTTTTAGCGTCCACCAAATCTAGCGGAGGAACAGTTTTGGCTTCAGCATCTCGTTGTCGCGAGTAAAAGAAGATAACGACACCTAAGATGACAAATCCGACTACACCTAAGGAAGAGAAAATAGTGAATAGAAAATTCATAGAACCTCCAATCTTTAAATTTGTTCAACTGAGAGACATTAACTAATTACCACATGAATTGTTGCCAGCTATTTTCCACTATCCAGGCGAGCATGAGAATAAAGGTAATGGGAATGATAACTAGCTGAATCAATCTTGCATTAGCCGCTTTGGGTAAAACATCGAATGCTTCCATCAATTTTGGTGTAACTAAGAAGTACTCGGCCCAAATGACAAGTGGGAGGAGGAAGAGAGTCATATCTCCTGTTATCATCCCCGGTAATGCGATGAAAAACGCTAAAATCAAGAAGAGAATCATTGAAGTAAATGATGGATTAGGTTCATAACGAGTAATCCAACTGACAAACAAATCTTCCCCATATTGTTCAATCAAAAGATAGGTTCTGACCCGATGATAGGCTGTGACGAAAAAGCGACGATAATCTCCCCTGGGAAAAGGTTGATTACTGCGATGGATGGGAAATAATTCAACCCCTAAGAAGGACTGATTGGCAGTATCTACCAGGTGAGCATCGGTTAGGGAGACCACTGCACATTCCGTATCTTGGTAGTTTGTGGCAGTCCCAATTTCCTTTTCCACCGCAGCCACGACTTTATCTAGACCGCCCTTAAAATTGGGAATAATGTAGCCTTCAAACGAATTGAAGTTATTCGCTTTGGGGCTACTCGCGCTATCCGGATCATGGAACGACTTGACCCAGGGGGTATTTCTAAAACCTGTCACCATGTGAAACCAAAGCGCTAGTCGTTCGATGCCGTGATTGGTTCGATCAAGCTGATATTGGACATAATCTTTCCAGCGCATTAAACCGGGTTCAGAAACCCCTGTTCTTGGAGGAGGATAAACCCCAGTTGGCCTGGGTTGGGTTGGGGTAGCGGTGTTATATCTCCCAGAATAGGTCGTAGGGAAAGCGGGGGGAGCAGGAGTAGGGGGAACGGGAATTAGGGTGGGTGTGGAGACGTGGGGTGAAGTGGTCAGAACCAGGCCAGGGGCTAGGTTGATGCTGAGATAACGCTCAATGGGCGATTCACTAGCAGGTTGGCCATCAATTGAGATGCCTACGCCTTGGCTGATATCGCGGACGTACCAACGTTGCTCGGCTTCGTCGTAACGAAACAGAACGTGTTGGGGTGCCGCGCCGCTGGTCATATCTAGGGGTAAGTCACAGGTTGGGGCAGTGCCAACGGTGTATTGTCGTCCGGGTTTGAGAGTCCAGCTTTGGTTTTTGCCGGAAATAGCGAGTTTTAGTTCCATAGATAACACTCAATCTTCATAGATGCTGAGTAACTTTAATCACAATACGGAAAGGCGAATTGGAATTTCAAAGATTTATTCACGCTAGGCATTAATCCAAACTTAAAGTCGTTGAGCTTGGGTTCAGAGTAGAACGTATGTTTTTGAACTGTGTTCAGTTGATCTAGGGTTGGGGATGTAGGAGAATCCGCGATCGCCAACCATGATTTGTGTGCATTGAACAAAAATGTTGTCGTTTTCAGTTTGCCCTAAAACGTTTCACCTCTAACAGGAAAAGACTAGATTGCAACTATCCTTTACGCTTAAGCTAAAAAATCGATATTGTTTCAAGGCAGGTGGTAGTGGATAATACGGACAATCTTTTAGGTGGATTTGATAGGCGTTCCCATGTCCCGTTCCAAGGCTCTCTTTTACTACGTGCTGACCCGGCTGATGCTGGCCCCGCTAATGTTGTGGACCATCGCCACCCTGGTATTTCTCCTCATGCGGGCCACCCCCGGTGATCCGGTGGATGTGGCATTGGGGCCAAAAGCGCCAGAAGCGGCACGGGAGGCCATGCGGGAACGGTTGGGCCTTAACCTCCCCCTGTGGCTTCAATATTTTCACTACCTTGGGGACTTACTGCGATTTGATTTAGGGGTGTCGTTGGACGATCGCCCCGTGACGGCGATTATTCACGTTCATTTTCCGGCAACCGTGGAATTGGCGGTGTGCAGTATGGCCGTAGCGGCGGGAGTGGGCATTGCGGTAGGGGCGATCGCCGCCTCCAAACCCAACACCTCCATTGATCTGGGGGGCCGTCTATTTGGCATTATTTCCTACGCCGTGCCCATGTATTGGTTTGGCATGATTTTACAGTTACTTTTTGCGGTACAACTACGCTGGTTTCCCACGGGGAGCCGTTTTCCCCTCACCGCGACCCGCCCGGACGGTCCCACGGGCTTGTATTTGATTGATAGTTTAGTCCATGGCAATGTGGGCCAGTTTTTCACCACCGTTCACCATTTGGCCTTGCCCAGCCTTACCCTAGGCTTGTTACTCAGCGGTATTTTTGAGCGCATTGTGCG
>JAYKIC010000350.1:0-5538 GCA_035284985.1 Leptolyngbyaceae cyanobacterium | reverse complement strand
TAGCACAAATTCTGATCGTAAAATAGGCAATTAAAATAAAGCAAGTGCTGATAAATGTCACAACAAACGAGCCTCGTTGCCAACGATGGGCTATATTCGTGACTAAAAAAAGACTGACTCCCACGATACCAATCAAGCCATTGAACAGACGGCACAAGGCCCACGTAAATGGGATTAAGTCCTCATTATTGGCAGCAACGTCAATTAAGCGATCGGCAGCTAAGGTATGAAAGGCATCCATCACCCCTGCACACAATAGGGCAATGCCCAATACCGGGGTGGTCACACCACGATTGACCTTAAAGTGGGCAAATGCCAGGATCGCGGTGAAAACAGCAGTGCAAAAGGCACTCCATTCCAAAATGGTGTGGGTATAGCTACCAGCCAAGGCGCGATGCGCCATTTCGGTTAATGCCGTTGATGCGGTGGGAGGCAGTGCCAGGATGGCATCCCGGTCGAAGGGTGGGGTAGGTGAACCAAACTGTATCCCCAAGCCATTGAGCACAATCGGTAATGCACAAATAACAATGACGCTACCAATCATGGCCGATGGGAGTTTGGCTGAAATTGGGGTCGAGGGTAAAGACGGATGACTAATAGGGTGAGTGATTGGCTTCAAAATTATTCAGAGATTCACACACAAAATAAGTTAGGGCAATTCACACAAACGACGATTCTACCGGAATGGAAATTTAATGAAAAACTCTGGGGGATATTGGGAGTAGTGGGCGCTGCCATCAACCCCCAACCCCAAAAATCAGTGTTACTTCATGACAATGTCCTACGTTATTTCTATAATGCCCAAAGGGGAAAAAAATTGCACAGCGCTGTCCGTAACCTGATTGCACATCGCTATACACGCCCTATCGAATGCCACGCACCACGTAATCTAGCTCTGGGTTATTGGGGGCTACCATGGTAAAGGCTTTGGGCTGATGGGACGGTGAGGTGAAGATTTGCCGCTCTACCAGTTCATCTAATAACGAGAGAAAGCCAAAACTGGTTTTCCCGATTAGCAGACTGGTCATTCGTTTGGGGCCGAGGTCTTGGTACAGTTGCAGGGCATCCCGTAACCCCTGTAAATAGAGAAAGTCTTTGGTAAATCCCCCCCCGCGATAGACTCGGACGGTGATGTTATAGGCTTCTTCTTTGTCTACACCGTAGTCTTGGTGCAAATCCATGTAGGTGCGGCTAAAGTTATAGTGTCCCAACATGGAAGCGACCGCAATGACGCGCAAGGCCAGTAGCTTCAACCGTTCTAGGGTGAGGTTGCCGGAGAGATACTCGGCTAAAATGGCTAACCCTTCTTGGGTATGGGTGTTGCCGGGTAATCCCAAGCGGGGCAGTTTTAGGGGTTGGTGTTTGGCGTTGATTGTTGTGACCATGTGAACCCCTAACTCGTGATGAATCAGGGCATTCAGTTCGGTTTGATCAAATTGGGCGTTGCGGTTGACCAGGATGGTGCGGCGCAGGTTGTTGACCATGGCACGGGCCACTATTTTGTTAGATAGTTCCACTTTGCAGGTAAAGCCGTAGTCTTCTAGGGCTTGCTGAAAGATGGCGACCACTTGCTTGGCATCGTAGGTGGGGGGGGGCTGGGTCGTAGGGGAGGCGATCGCCGGAGCATACAAAATAAATCGGGCATTATCAATATCGGTTTGGGTGGGTTCGCCATAGTAGCGCAGGGAGTTGTAGAGAAACTGCTCACTGCCCAAGTTGGCTAATAGATCAATCTTGGTAGCATAGGCATCGACTACCCGTCGATAGAGTTGCTGCACCCCCGCATCTTGAATCCGTTCCAGGGGCAAGCGATACAACTGCTCTCGAAATTCGTAGGGGTCTAGGTTAAGCTGACGGTAGCGAAAGTCTGGGTTATGGCGACTGCCACGGGCAAAAAAACGCCGTTTTTCCTGGGCCAGGTTAATCGGGTTGACGTATAGGAGGGTTTCCAGACCGTGGGTGATCCGGTATAGTTCGGCATCAATTTGTTTGAGGGCGATCGCTGGTCCCTCCGATAACAAATCACTGCGACGGATGCGCTGACCTGCCCCAAAGGTGTTTTGGGTAAAGCGACGGGCAAAGTACGCCCCGGTAGCCGCAAACACATCCCGTAACCCCTGTTGTAGCTCCTGCACAATCAGCGGATACGATTCCCCCGTGCGTTCATCCATGTAAACCTTCTTGATTTCCAGGGGAAACACTAGGGTGTTAGTATGGTGGGCCTTCACATAGGAGGCTAAATAGCCCTTCCCGTCAAATACATCATTCACCGCCACCGTGGTGTCTAAATTGGACAGGGGGAGGCGGCGCAAGTCCCGCACTAAATGTTGAAGTACGCCGTTCCACCGTTCCTCATCAATTTGCACCGTGCCCAAATTAAACACGGGGGTGATGCGGTCAATGCGGTGATAGTTGTAAGAATGGACATCAAATAGTAAAACTGCCCCAAACCGTTTCTCTAATTCGCAGAGCAAACGATGAAGAATCCGGTATACCGTAGCGTGTTTGGCCTTGCTACGCTTGAGACTTCCTTCCGACAGGGGTTGGTGCCAAACTTGCTTGCCCCAGGCTTCTTCATAGACACAGTGGTCTGGATCACGGTTTAGGTCATATTCATAGCGCGAATCGTGCCCGGTCAGGGTGATGGGCAAGGATTGGATCATGTCTCCGGTGTAGGGATCTTCTTCAAACAGCCGCTCCGCTTCGGTCAATCGGCAATGGGGGATTAACTTTTGCCGCAGTTGATGGCCGTTGTGAATGGCGGTGCAAACTACAGGCACAAATTTTTCAATCTTGAGGCTAAATGATCCGTCTTCAATCTCTACTTCAAAGGGTTCACCCCGACGGATTAAGGCAGTGATCTCGGCTTCAGGGACTGTTAGCATCGTCGATGACTTTACGGAGCGTGTGCTTCCGAGTACGAATAGTTTCCTTAGCCTGAACCACTTTTTCGATAAAGTCAATGACGCGGGTCTGCAATTTAACCCGATTTAACTTATTGATGCGGGTAATGCCGCCGGGGCTGAGGACGTTCACTTCAATTAATTTGCCCCCAATTACGTCAATACCTACAAAATATAGGCCATCCCGCACCAGTTTTGGCCCAATGGCTTTGCACAGGGCCAGATCCTCTTTGGTGAGGACGTGTTTAACCACGGTGCCTCCGGCGTGAACGTTAGAGCGCACGTCATCTTGGTGGGGCACCCGACGCATCGCGCCGATGGGTTCGCCGTTCAATAACAAAATCCGCACGTCCCCGTCTTCTGCCCCTTCGACGTATTCCTGCAAAATGACATAGTTGCTGCTGGTGCCTTCGCCAATGTAAAAGTCGAGGAGCGATCGCACACTCTGACGGGCATTTTTCTCCAAAATAATCACGCCCCGTCCACCATAACCCGTCAGGGGCTTCATAATCATGCGGTCCGCCTCCGACTCCGCCAACACCCGCTCTAGATAATCCCGGTTTTTGGAAACATGGGTGCCAGGAATGTAGGGAGCGGCATCATCTTGGAACGATGCCGTGTAGAGTTTATTATTCGCAATTCGTAGCCCGTCGATGTCATTAATAATAAAAACATCATCTTGCACGGAGTCGAGAAAATTGAGGGCGATCGCATCCAACGGAGGATTGGCCCGCATCACAATTACATCAAATCCCGCCAAGGGCAACCGCAACCGCTTAAATTCCGCCTTGCGATAGAAAATCGGCACCTTCGGCGATATGGAAGTCTTTTCTAACACATTACAAAAGGCATGGGCCGTGCTGTCCCGGATGGTTAGATTATGGGTAGTGGTGATCGCCACAAAATGATCACGGCTGGCACATTCATGAATCAAGCGCAGCGTCGTATCCGTTTCTGGCTCAATCGCCTCCCAGGGATACATGAGAAAACAAACCTTCATGATTAGTCCTCTAGGACAATGTAGGGCAAACAGCAAAGGAGAAAAGTGTAAATTAGATCTAGATCAAGTAACAATTCCAATAAGTACTTTGGCACAATTAACAATTATGTGAATAACAATTATGTGAAAAAGCCTGTGCCTCCTACTGAGCCGAGGGCACAGAGTCTTAATGGTTTTATTGTTAAATTGTATTCTCTTACTTTCGATGGGTGAAAACGGGCACTCATCCGACACTGCTCAACACCAAAATAGCTGCACATCAATGCGGAAAGTACAGCCAAATCTGTAATGGAAGCAACGTATAAACCAGAGCTAGGATGGACGGCGGGATGGAGCTTTGGGGTTAGAGATCATTGAGATTGACCAGGAAGGGAACACCATTGGATTCATTCCCCATCACTAGCACGCGGGGCATTTTTGAGCCACCCTCTAGCCAAGCCTGAATCGCTTCTTTTTGTAAGACTAATTCGCCCCCATCGGCATTTAATGTTTTGGCCAATAACCGTTGTGCCTCGGCTTTTCCTTGGGCACGATTAATATCCGCTTGGGCCTGTTGTTCCGCTTCCTGGGCGACATAAACCGCCCGTTGTGCCCGTTGTTCGGCAATTTGTTTTTCCTCAACGGCTTTAGCAAATTCAGGGGAGAAATTCAAGTCAATGACACTTGTATCAATCACTTCCACTGCATATTTTTCTAACCGCTTCTCCAAGGTGCTATCAAAGTCATCTTTGAGGTTTTGGCGTTGGGTAATGGACTCCTCAGCAGTGCGTTTTGCTGCCGCAATCTTGAATGCCTCTTGAGTTTGAGGGGCGATCACCTTGGCGACTAGGTTTTGCAGCGTCCCTTGCTGTCGTCGAATTTCCACCACACGGAAGGGATCAATTCTGAAGTTAATCGCAAAGCGACCTGTCAAATCCTGTAGATCCTTCGTGGAGCTTTGGGCTGGAACTTCAAACTTTTGCACCGTTAGGTCATACAGATCCACATTGGTGATTAGGGGCGCTTTGAAGTGGATTCCCTCCAGTAATGCACCATCTTGAGACTTTCCCAAAATACTGAGTACCCCTGCTTGGCCGGGATAGATGATGACAACACAGTTGGAGATCACTAACAAAACTACGGTGGCAATAATACCGACAACTAGGCTAATCGTGTTTATAGTTTGAGGGTTTCTCAAGAGATCATCTCCTTGTCTGGGCAGTGTTTAGGCAGTATCGAGGGCATTCGATGGGGGCCAGCATTCGGCTTGATGAGTCGTTTCACATCAGCTATGGGCCTGCTTAGGCATGGTTGACTGCACCATGGCTTTGGCAAACGCACCACCAACCCTTGCCTACCCTACCAAATTTAGCCAACACTTCAACAGTTAATCCTAGAGCTGTTGAGATACTTAACCGAATTCATCGAACCCAATAATCGATGAATTCCCTGGTAGCCCCCTAAACATTCAATTTAAGGGCAGCCACGGGTACTTCGTCCCAAGAATCCACGGTTCGCAGTTGGGCGACCCATCCCTGTTGCACTTGTTCAGGGGTTAATTTTGCCTGAAATTCTTCATGGCAAGCTTGCGCTTGGATTTCATCGGCACAGGCAATGCAAGCTTGAATGATGCCGCAAGGATCGATTTGCTCGTTT
>JAYKIC010000349.1:0-11901 GCA_035284985.1 Leptolyngbyaceae cyanobacterium | reverse complement strand
GCGCCTGATCGGAAAATTTGGCCAAATTTCCCCGGTATCCATAAGAGTGGTCCGAAAATTGGGGTGGAGTACCCGCGCAGCGGGTACTCCACCCCAATTTTCGGACAGGTCTAATGTCAAACTTGTTTCAATGCCTGAGAGTCACCGCTTACGTAATCCTGTCCCCCTTGGCAGGGGCGATCGCCGACCGGGTAGATCGCAAGCAAATCATGGTGGTGACTCACCTAGCCCGTATGGTCATTGTCTGCCTGCTGCCCTTTGTTACTCAGTCCTGGCAAATTTACGCGATCGTCCTGGCCCTCAATGTGTTTGCGGCTTTTTTTACCCCTACTTACACGGCCACCCTTCCCCTAGTCGCCACTCAACCTGATTATCCTCAAGCGATCGCCCTTTCTAGTGCTACCTATCAGCTTTTGAGTGTGCTTGGCCCTGGCTTAGCAGGCAGCGTTGCTGCATTTATGGGCACCCACCAGGTGTTTTTTTTCTCGATGAACTGACCTTTTTGATCGCCGCAATCTTAGTCCTCACCCTACCAGAACAATTACGAGTGAGCCAAAATCAGCAGGATGCGAAAAGGGTTCATCGCACGTTGCAAGACATTCGCACAGGCCACCACCTGTTTATTGCTTGATCCGCTGATTCGATATGCTCTCCTGATGCAACTGGTGGCGGCGATCGCTGGGGCTGCCATTCTAGTTAACACCGTTAGTTACGTTCAAGACACCCTTCAGTTTGGCAAACTGGAATACGGAGCAGTCATGGCCGCGTTTGGAATTAGTGCAATGCTGGCATCCTTGGGCTTAGGCAGCTTCAGCCCAAGGATGAACAAAACGATGTTGACCCGTCTCGGCGCAATTCTAATCACCTTGGCCCTAACGTCCAGGGCCGGGTTTACGGTGCCCACTTCGCCTGAAGCCATTTTTGGTGGGCATTCTCCTATCTCCTAGCAGGCTGGTTAGGGGGACATTTCCCCGTCTGGGCATTTTTGGGTAGCAGTTTAAAGGGATTGGTGGTGTGGGGTTCTGCCCAGTTTTTCTGGCCATCGACCCGTCACTCCCTAGCTAGGAATGGCTTGTGGCATGAGCATGAACATTCCCATGATGATCATGACTCCCATGATCATCATTTCCCTTATCAGACAGGAATAGCTGTTGCTGCCTCCCACCGTCATCTTCACTTTTATCCCATTCCACTACCTGAACATCCCTGAGAAGACCCCGCCAGAGCCAATCCTAATTTTCATCTGGAATATTTCACCTGATTTTCATCCCCCTTGTGTCAAGCTATGGGGGATTTTGTTGTGGTTTGTAAAGAGATGTGAGGAGATATAGTGAAATCTGTTCAACTAGTTGGTTCCATCCTTGCAATTGGGTTGGCGATTAGTACGCCGAATCTAGTTTTGGCCCACGTTGGCCATGGCGATGAATTCCAGGCGGAAGGAGGCGTTGATCGGGTGCCAGTCAACCCGGAAACAGACCCAATTTTAGGCATTCAAGTTACTCCAATTGAAACCGCTGCTGATGGTAGTGCAGCCGTGCTGATTCCCATAACCGCATTGGTGGAAGCCGATGAGAAGCAACTGGTCTTTGTCCAATATGAGAATTTCTATGAGCCAGTACCCGTTACCACTGGGGCGACTCAGGGGGAACGGATAGAAATTACGTCAGGTTTGTCCGTGGGAGAACAGCTTGTCACCCAGGGCAGTTTATCCCTCTATGCTGAATCCCGCAAAACCCAAACACCTGAAGCTGTCACCGAAAGTGCCACTGACACTGCTACTGAGCCTGCCACTGAAGCGGCTAGTCCAGCGAATATGTCTGCCGATGGGCCGACTGAGACAGCGACATCCTCCGATCTAAGCCATGCGGAGGCGGATGCCCAGGGCATTCCCCATGGTCATGACCAGGCTGGAAATCTAGTGGCGGCGGATGCCACGGCAACAACATCGGCACAATCCAAAGTGGGCAAAATTGCGGTAGGAATTGGCGGATTAGCATTATTGGCCACGGGGGTATTTGTGGTGCTGAAGGGCGATCGCCAACCCCGAAAGCCAACCTTTTCCAGCAAGGAGGGGGATCTCTAATTACCGATGATGACCTCAATCCTAAATCAGATTCTCAAAAATGCGATCGCTCAACGGTGGCTAATTGTGATCGGGGCGATCGGAGTGACGTTCTGGGGCGTGTTCAGCGTTACCCAGATGCCCTTGGATGTCTTTCCGCCCTTTGCGCCGCCCCAAGTCGATATTCAAACGGAAGCCGTGGGTCTAGCACCGGAAGCCGTGGAAACCCAGATTACCGTTCCCATCGAAACAGCGGTGAATGGTTTGCCTGGAGTTACCACGGTGCGATCGTCCTCCAAGGTAGGGCTATCAATGGTGCAGGTGGTGTTTGACCAGGATGCCGACATTTATCGGGCACGGCAAGCAGTGACGGAGCGGCTCCAGCAAGTGACTAACCAGTTGCCCGAAAATGCCCATCCCCCAGAGATTTCCCCCCTAGTATCCCCCTTGGGCACCATTTTGCAGTATTCCTTCACGGTGACGGGCGAGGGGCAAACCTCGTTGATGGAATTACGGCGATTGGTAGACGCGACCCTCAGTAACCAGATTCTCTCGGTGCCAGGTGTGTCCCAGGTGACGGTTTACGGCGGGGATGAGCGGCAGGAACAGGTGTTGGTGGACCCGGAGCAGTTGCGATCGCGGAATGTTTCCCTCACCGAAGTGACAGCGGCGGCGAAGGGAGCCAATTCCCATGCGCCTGGTGGATTCCTGATCGGCGGTGGCCAAGAGATGTTGATCCTGGGTAACGGTCAGGTGCAGTCCATCAACGATTTACGGCAATCCGTGGTGAAGGTGGAAGATGGTGAACCGATATTGCTGCAAGATGTGGCAGAAGTCAAAACCGGGGTAGCCCTAAAGCGGGGCGATGCTAGTTTTAACGGTGAACCTGCGGTGGTGCTGATGATTAACAAACAGCCCGATGTGGATACCCCCACGGTGACGCAAGCGGTAGAAGCCACCATGGCGGAACTCCAGCGCACCTTTCCCACCGATGTCCAGATGGTTCGCACCTTCCGTCAGTCCAACTTTATCGATGCGGCAGTTGGTAACGTCAGCAGCTCTTTGCTACAAGGGATCATCATCGTCTCGGTAATTATGCTGCTGTTTTTGATGAATTGGCGCACCGCCATCATTACCCTCAGTGCCATTCCCCTGTCCCTGTTGGTGGGGTTGATGTTCATGAATGCTTTTGGCCTGGGGATCAATACTATGACCCTAGGGGGGCTGGTGGTGGCCATCGGGTCCGTGGTGGATGACTCCATCGTGGATATGGAAAACTGCTATCGCGGGCTGCGCCAAAATCAGGCCGAGGGCAATCCCAAGCACCCGTTCCAGGTCGTCTATGACACTTCAGTGCAGGTGCGGTTGGCGGTGATTTTCTCCACCGTGATCATTATTGTGGTGTTTGCACCGATTTTTAGTTTGACCGGAGTGGAAGGGCGGATTTTTGCCCCGATGGGGTTGGCCTATTTGTTCTCGATCGCCGCTTCTACCCTGGTGGCCATGACCCTATCTCCGGCCCTTTGTGCCATTTTGTTGGCCAATCAACCCCTGCCCCAAGCAGGTACCGTTTTGTCTCGATGGGCGGAACGGCTCTATCGTCCCTGGCTCAATTTCTCATTGCGATCGCCCCAAATCATTCTCAGTGTGGCCTTAGCGGCGTTGGTGGCGAGTGTGGCGATCGTGCCCTCCCTGGGACGGGTGTTCCTCCCCAAATTTCAGGAGCAATCCCTCGTCAACTCGATGGTCCTGTTTCCGGGGATATCGCTTGACATTACCACGGGGGCGGGAAAAGCCTTAGCCAGTTCCCTACAGGACAATCCCCTGTACGATTGGGTACAGGTCCGAGCCGGACGCGCTCCCGGTGATGCGGATGGGGCTGGGGTCAACATGGCCCATGTGGACGTGGAACTGAGTGCAGCCGCATTGCGGGATCGGGAAGCCAGTATTCAGGCATTGCGACAGGAATTTCTGAAGTTGCCCGGTGTGGCCCCCAACATTGGCGGGTTTATCTCCCACCGGATGGATGAGGTGTTGTCCGGGGTCCGCAGTGCGATCGCCATCAAAATCTTTGGCCCCGATCTAGCAGAATTGCGGCGCATCGGTGAACAGGTGCGCGATGTGGTCAAACCCATCGCAGGAGTGGTAGATCTTCAGCTTGAACCCCAGTTGCCCATTCGCCAGGTCCAAATTCAGTACGATCGCGCCGCCGCTGCGACCTACGGTTTGCGGATGGATCACCTATCTGAAATCGTAGAAACCGCTCTAAATGGTCGCGTTGTCTCCCAAGTGGCGGAAAACCAGCAATTTGTCGATATTTTTGTCTCTTTGCCGGATTCGGTTCGCAATAGCCTGGATGCGATTCGGACCATTCCCATGGCTACACCCACTGGGGAGATAATTACCCTCGGTCAAGTGGCCAGCGTGGAATACGGTATGGGGGCTAATGTGGTGAATCGAGAAAACGTTTCCCGATTAATTGTGGTATCGGCCAACGTTTCCGGACGGGATCTGGGTAGCATTGTTGGTGAGATTCAGGCCCAAATTCGCCAAAATGTGCCACTGCCCAATGGCTACTTCATCCAATATGGCGGCCAATTTGAGGCGGAGCAAAACGCCACCCATAACCTGCTGGTGTATAGCATCTTGGCGGCGATCGCCATCGCCATCTTAATGTTTTTCTCCGTGAAGTCTCTCCCCGCCACCATCGCCATCATGCTCAATTTACCCCTGGCTCTGGTGGGGGGTATCCTCTCCATCACCTTGACGGGAGGCGTAATGTCCATCGCGTCCCTAGTCGGGTTCATTACGCTATTCGGGGTAGCTGTTCGCAATGGCCTCCTGTTAGTGGATAATTACAACCGTAAATTTGCGGAAGGATTGCCCTTGAAGCCAGCAGTTACTCAGGGTTCCCTAGAACGGGTAAACGCCATTCTGATGACGGCTCTGACCTCGGCCTTGGGAATGTTGCCATTGGCGATCGCCAGTGGCGCGGGTAACGAAATCCTCCAACCATTGGCAATCGTAGTGCTAGGGGGATTATTCACCTCGACCACACTCACCCTGCTGGTGATTCCCGCCCTCTATGCCCGGTTTGGCCGCTGGTTCATCCCCCCGGCCACTCGCACAGGGTTGGAGATCACGGTGGCTGGCAGCGAAACATCCCCACCAACCGTAATGGGTAAATGGTAATTCTCAGCATATTGCTGGACTGGAAGGGCGATCGCTTTGGGTTAAAGTGAGCGATCGCCCTTTTTCCCCACTCCCTTTCGGCTCACATGCCTAGACAACATGAGACAACATGGAGTCTAAACTTTTTCGTTTTCCGTTCATAATGGCTTCTAGCCCAGCCCTAGACTCAAGCATGGTCACGGCAAGCGCGGTAGAGATCGGACCATCCTTGGCGATGTTTGACAACGGTTTCCAAATACTCATGCCAAATGAGGCGGTCCTGTATCGGATCTTTGACCACTGCCCCTTGGAGACTGGCGGCTAAATCAGCGGCGTTGAGTGTCCCGTCACCAAAATGGGCGGCGATCGCCATACCACTGTTCACCACTGAAATCGCCTCTGCCGGACTCAGGGTACCACTAGGGGATTTGACTTTGGTGCGCCCGTCCTCGGTCACGCCGCTGCGGAGTTCCCGAAAAATCGTCACTACACGGGTGAGTTCTTCAATCGCTGGCGGTTCAGCGGGGAGTTCCAAGGCTCGACCCAAACTCGTCACCTGTTGCTGCACAATCTTCGTTTCTTCTTCTACACTGCTGGGAGTCGGTAAGATTACCGTGTTGAATCGCCGCTTGAGGGCACTGGAGAGTTCATTCACGCCGCGATCGCGATTATTCGCCGTAGCAATCACGTTAAATCCCTTGACCGCTTGCACTTCGGTATTTAATTCGGGGATGGGTAAGGTTTTCTCTGAGAGAATCGTAATCAGCGTATCCTGTACATCGGCGGGAATCCGGGTGAGTTCTTCAATCCGAGTCAGTTGGCCCCGTTCCATGGCGTGAATCAGCGGACTGGGGACGATCGCCTCCATGGATGGCCCTGCGGCCAACAGTTTGGCATAGTTCCAGCCATAGCGCACAGCTTCTTCACTGGTGCCTGCGGTCCCCTGAATCAGCAGGGTTGACGTGCCAGAAATCGCAGCAGCCAAATGTTCCGAAACCCAGGATTTAGCAGTACCGGGAATGCCGTAAAGCAGAAGGGCGCGATCGGTGGCGAGGGTGGCGATCGCCACCTCCATCAACCGCTGATTGCCAATATATTTGGCGGACACCTCAAAGCCATTGTCCAAAGTCCCGCCCATCAGATAGGTCAACACCGCCCAAGGCGACAATTGCCAATTGGGGGGCCGTTGGCGAGTGTCCTGCTGGGCTAATTGATCCAATTCTTCAGCAAATTGTTCCTCGGCCGGGAGCCGTAACAGAGTAGCGGTTGGGTCTGAGATTTGTTGTTTTCGAGTTTGGCGTGACGAGCGACTGGGTTTGGGCACGGGCGAGATGGGATATGGGTGGGTAGGTGGGTGGGTGGGTGGGGGAATAGTGGAGTTTTCTTGATTTTACAAGGTGAGGAGGGAGGGCGATCGCAATTACTACTATCTGTTGCAATTCGGCTCCGATTCCGACTGACATCTGCCATCATGAAGACTAGACGTTTATGATGGGAGTCCGGCATTTGTGGCATCTCAGCCCTCTCTCCAACCGCCTTTAGAATTTATTCCGCCCCGTTTTAACCGTTGGGTCAACTGGCTGACCTATGCCACGTTGCCGATTACCTTAAGACTGCGGCTGCGCCCCTGGCTCCCGGCAGGCATTGAAGGGGTTGAGGTCCATCAGGCTGAAACCCTGGTTCAATTATTTCATCAATTTCAAAGCGGCAAAATCCGGCTGTTGATTGCCTTCCGCCATGTGGAGGTGGATGACCCGTTATGTATGGGTTATATGTTTTCCCACACGGTACCCCAAGTGGCTCGCCAGCTCAATATTCCCCTGCGGCAACCCCTGCACTCCCACTTTATGTACGATCGCGGCATGTCCTTGTGGGCTGGACAGTGGCTCAAGGGATTTTTCGCGGATTTAGGTGGAGTTCCGGTGCGCCGAGGGCGACGGCTAGACTTGAAGGCGATTAAAACAGCCCGACAGATTTTGGTGGAGGGCCAGTTTCCCCTCACCATCGCCCCAGAAGGTGCCACCAATGGCCATGGTGAAGTCCTGAGTCCGCTGGAGCCAGGGGTAGCCCAGATGGCATTTTGGGGCATTCAGGATTTACAGAAGCAGCAACGAAATGAGGCGATGATCGTGCTGCCTGTAAGTGTGCGTTATGATTACCCCCACCCGGATTGGGGCCGCCTTGATCGGCTATTGGGCCAGTTAGAGGTAGATTGTGGGTTGCTGAAACGGCTCCCCATTCGCCCGTCCAGTTCCCCTGGGCAGGCCGATTTCATCCAACCCTCGCGGGAATTGCTCAATGCCTATTACCAGCGATTACTCCGCATCGGCATCCAAATGCTATCCATCACGGCCCAAGTGTACCGCCAGTTTTATCATGCGGCGTTGCCAGAACCCATCCGCCTAGAAGAAGTACTAGGCCAATTGGACTTAGAGGCTCCTGGCCACAATGAGGCGATCGCCCACCACCTCGCCCCCCTCTTAGATGAAATGCTGAAGGTGGGGGAACGTTTCTTTGGGATTCCATCTACAGGGGATTTACCCAGTCGTTGTCGCAAACTGGAGGAATCGGGCTGGAATCGCATCTACCGAGAGGATATTGCAGAGGTGGGATCGCTCTCTCCGATGGAAAAAGGCTTTGGCGATCGCATTGCCACCGAGAGCGACCTATATATGGGGCACATGCGTTTGGTGGAAAGCCTTGTAGCCGTTAGTGGACACTACGTCAAAGACAAGCCCAGCTTTGAACGCTTTGCCGAAACCGCATTAATCCTGTTTGACGTAATGGAACGGGTCAAAGGTGTGGCCGTACCTTGTCGTCCCCGATTAGGCTGGAGACACGCCCATATCACCATTGGCACCCCCATTGCAGCGACGGATCGCTGGGAAAGTTACAAAAACGGTCGGCAAGCGGCCAAAACCGCGATGGATGAGTTGACCGAGGAGATCCGAACCCAGCTAGAAAAGATGATGCCCCCCTCGAATTAGCGATCGCCCATGGACCCACCCGGTCGCGTCCGAATCTGCAACTGCCGTAGCATTTCCTGTTCCCTCGTCGCAACAGGCAGATATCCAGGAGGAGGAGGGGGAGGGGGATAGCTAGGGCCGCCGCCTCCAACCGTAGCGACGGTTTGGGCCGTAATCTGAACCGAATGGGGCGTAAACAAAAAGACACACTTACCAATCCGTTCCTGATGACCATCTAGCGCAAACGTCCCGCCAGCAACATAATCCACCGAGCGTTGAGCTTCCTCCGCGTCCAAGTTACCCAAGTTAAGCACCACCACTTTGCGATCGCGCAGCGCCATAATGGCAGCGGGAACCTCTTGAAAAGAGTAAGGCTCCATAATCACCAATTCAGACTGAAAGGACGAGGCTCCCGGCATAGCAATAACATTATTAGTCGTAGTATTAGGGGTGGTGGGTTCATAGACTGAAGGATGGGATGGGTCATCGCCATATCCAAACCTTGATTCTCTAGGCATCGACTCTGGCAGACCGGGGTATCCATCCATGTCATCATACTCTCCATTCTCGTAAGCATTAGTAGCTTGGTGCAACCCTAATAACTCTTGCAAACGCTGGCGTAAACCCATGATGGCCCTCAGGTTCTTATGTACTAATCATAGTAATCACTTTTATTGCATTTGGCAACCGATTACATCCGCCACTGGAGCCGCAATCCCCCTCTTCAGCCATATAGCAACAGCCACGATGACTCTTCACTGAAGTGGCTACCCCTTAAAGAAGATAACTTCCTTCAGGGGTTAAGGGTTCTGCTAATTAAAAAGATACCAATATTGGGGGGCAGCGGACTGCCCCCCAACTGGTCCTTTTTTTTATGCCAGTCTCTCAACTAGATCACAACTCGCAAATTCTTCCTGAATAATAGTAGAAAAAGTCGGGACACAGGTCGAAATGCGACGATGGTTGTCAAAATTTTTGTAAACCCGTTGTTTTCCAATAGGGCGATCGCCATCAACCACCTTTGATTGGGGCCGTAGGGGGATATCCTACTCAGGGGTTGGCCACTAATGCGGCGGCCCGTAGTTTGGCCGATCGCGCCCTAGGATTAGCGGCACATTCCGCTGCCGTAGGCCCAATGGGCTTTTTAGTCAAAACCGTCAGTAATTCATGTTGACGCAAGCGATGCTTGACAATCCGATCCTCTAAGCTGTGAAAACTAATAATAACCAAGCGACCATCCGGTTTCAGCCATTGGGGTGCTCTGTCAAGAAAACGGGTTAGCACCTCCAACTCCCGATTCACCAGAATGCGTAAGGCTTGAAAGGTGCGGGTGGCGGGGTGAATTTTGCCATACCGATAGGATCGGGGAACGCTGTGCCAAATTTCATCCGCTAATTGGGTGGTGGTCTGTAGCGGTCGTTTTTCCACAATGCGGCGAGCGATGCGACGCGATAGCCGTTCCTCACCGTACTGATAAATGACATCCGCTAGCTGTTTCTCATCCCAGTGATTGACCACATCAGCCGCTGTTAAATCATCATCAGGATTCATTCGCATATCTAAGGGGGCCTCGTGACGAAAGCTAAATCCCCGCTCTGCTATATCTAATTGGGCCGAACTCACCCCCAAGTCCGCTAATATCCCGTCAAATGTCTGCGCCCCTGGCTCATAGTCCGAGAAATTGCCCTGCCAACATTGCAGCCGATCGCCATAATCCCGTAACCGAGCTTGGGCAGCAGCGATCGCCATGGCATCCTGATCAATCCCCACCACTTGACTATCAGCGATCCGGGCTAAAATTTGCTGGCTATGCCCCCCACCCCCCACCGTTGCATCTAGGTAATGCCCCATGGGTTGCAAATTGAGGGCGGCGATCGCCTCCTCAACCAACACCGAAACATGATTAAACTCCACCCCTACCCTCCCTAACACTCCACCGCCCAATGTTGGATTGGTATCCGTAATTGGGCACCCTACCCCCGTAGGATATTGTATCGCTCAATTCATCAACCCTTGTGAGAGTATGACTTCCCATCCTTCCCATTCTCCCCAAGCCCCTGACCCAGAACCATCACCAATCGACCACAAGCTGCCCCACTCCCCCGAACCATCCGCCGATCATCCGCTTGATCCCGCCGATGCTGATTCTGACCACTATGACGAGCTGGATAATGCGGATATCGATCTCGCGGCCTGGGGATTAAGTGACTCCACAGACCATCAGGACCAACGCTCAACCATTGGGGCGACCGGAACTTATAACCCCTCCAGCCATGATGACCGACAAAGGGACTCCCCCCCCAACCATACCTCTCCCCCCCATCGTCAACCTAGGCAGAATTCCTGGCCCAATCGGTTTGACTATTCCCAGGAAGACATCAAAGCCTTACGCAACGCCCTCCAAGACAATAATCCCTTGCGGCTAGCTTTCTACTTTTTGGATTATATCCTTCGGGCACAAACCGCATTATTTGAACAGATTTATCGTCAGCAACAACTGCCCCAAATCATTACCGCTATGGTCATTCTGACCACTTTGCTATCTGCCATCTATGGCCTCACCATGGGGATGAATCATAGTTTATTGCAAAGCGTGGTAGCCGCGATTAAACTACCCATTCTGTTTATGCTGACTGCCATCATTTGTATTCCGTCCCTCTACACCTTTAACGTGCTGCTAGGGCAACGGTTTAAATTTTTTCAAACCGTAACATTAATGGTAATGACCCTAGGCACCACTTGCATTTTGTTAGCCAGCTTAGCGCCTATTGCCTTTTTCTTCTCCCTCACCACCCAGCATTACCCCTTCTTACTCTTGCTGCATGTGGCCATCTTTGGACTATGTGGAGTTTACGGTGTGCAATATCTCTACCGTGGCTGTATTTACTTGGCCTTTCGGATGGAACAGCCCCTGAATAATCTATTACTGCGGGTGTGGATTGTAATTTACAGCCTAGTCGGAATGCAGTTAGGTTGGCGCTTACGTCCGTTTATCGGGAGTGAAGATAGTCCGTTCCAAATTGTGCGCCCTGATCAAGGGGGTAATTTTTATACGGCGGTTTGGGATTCATTGCTGGCCTTGTTTGGTGGCAACTAAATCCTAAGCGCGTAGGTATTGTAGGGATGGGGCCACTCGGATAAAACAGAGAATCTGTATCTGTGGAATTTGAGAGGCGATCGCCCTTCCTGTCAATCCCAGAAATTACGGTTTAAACCCATACTTTGTAAAGCCTCAAAAATTGTTTTTATTACCAACTCCTTAATAATGCGGAACTTTTCTATCTTTTGGGCGGTCGCGTTGATCAGTACTTAAATCAGGGAACTCTTAATATATCAACCAATTTAGCCCACTAAACTTGGCCACTAAATTTGGTTGTGACGTTAAGCACATTCAGCAAAAAAAGGGGTTGCAATGATAAGCCCTGACCACAGGTATTCAAATCCTATCGATACTCTCTCCAATTCAGAATTGGAACAACACCGTTTGTTAGCACTTAGTCGTCTGGGAATCCCCCAATCAACCAGTGTTCCAATCTTTGATGAAGCGACACAAACGGCAGCCCATTTTCTAAATACCTCCATCTGTATCCTCAGCTTTACAGACCAAGATCGCCAATACTTTAAATCAGCCGTGGGGCTATCTCGTATTGGTTTGATGAATGACCTTGCCGTCTCTCGGCAATTACCGAGGGACCGATCTTT
>JAYKIC010000348.1:0-7913 GCA_035284985.1 Leptolyngbyaceae cyanobacterium | reverse complement strand
ATTGTGCGAACTTTTGTGGACGAGACAACCCAACACCCGGATCGGCTCCCCCTGGCCTTCAGCTCCGATGGTCGATGGTTGGCCACCAGTGACCTTGACCACAGCGTCAAACTTTGGAATGCCACCACAGGAGCACGCATTATCACCCTACAAGGCCACCCAGCAGCGGTTAGGGCGATCGCCTTTAGCCCGGACAACCGCACCCTGGCCAGTAGCAGTGCCAACTATGAAGTGCGGCTATGGAGTCTCCAGCCCTTTCAACTCCAACGTACGCTGAACACTGCCCTGAACACTACCCCCACCTCGGCTCCAGGGCAGTTACCCCCAAACCCAGGATACCTATCCTTTGCCAGCGATAGCCAAATACTGGCAACAAGTGGGCTGCGCCCCTTCCCCCACCCCATTTCAGGGGAACCATTGCTCCTCCCTGGCATGACCCTGTGGGATATCACCACTGGCCAAGCCCTAAGTAGCGTAGATTCGGTCAACCAGTTCAGCTTCAGCCCCAACAGTCAATTCTTGCTCACCCACAGCCATACCCTTCAAGTCTGGCATCCCCATTCTCAACCTTAGGAGCCTTTTATGAATCGCAGCCTTGTTGTAACCCTATCGGTTGCAGCCATTTTAGCCACCGGATTGACCCTATCCGCCTGCCAAACCCTCTCCAGTGCTGACCCCCCAGTCTCTCCCGATCCGCAACCGACCCAACCCGTGGAGGCGATCGCAAATCCTTGGATTGGGGCAGTGCCCGATCTGGAAGGGTCGCCGTGGCAGGCCCAGCCTTGCGATGGCAGCGCCCCGTTTCTCTGTGTTTACCACCAACAGGATTGGGTGGGTACAGTGGAACTGCAAACGTGGCCCCTGGGGAACCGGACCGATTTGCAAACCCAACTCTCAGCCGCTGGATTAGACCCCGCCGCCATCAACCTAGATGAGGGGGAACAGCAAACCAAGGTCATCACTGCCCTACAAGCCCTAGTGGCCGAGTATTACGCCACCGTTGAGGCGGATATATCCACAGGATTTGACCCAGTTACCTTCGAGGCCGAAGCCGCTGTGGAAGTGGCGGTTGGTACACTGCCCGGTTTGCGCTATGGCTTTACCACCATCGACGGTGAGGGGAAAGTCCAGCGACAAGCCGTTGGTTACATGGCCTTTGATGGCCAAACCCTGTATGCAATTGCCACTGAAACCCCAGCCAGTGAGGCTCCGGGGTTTGAAGCAATCGAGCAGTTCCAAGAATTCCAGCCCTATTTGGCTACCCTGATGGGCAATATGCAAATTAGCCGTGCTGAGGGCAATGCCACACGGACTTCAGTAACTCCATTTCAGGCCAATATTGCCTTGGCGGTGGACACTGAGACAGGTACCTGCCCCGCAACCGTTGAGTTCCAAGATGAGCTAACGGGTTATGAAGGGGGGGCGGATCATGCGGTGGTGGTTGATTTTGCGGCGATCGCCGCTGAACCTCCCTATCCTAGACTAGTGGGCGATCGTCAAGTGATTTACGATGCGCCATTGCTAGCGGAGTATGCCAGTTGTGTGGGCACGGCTCATACCGATGAACATCGTGCCTATGAATTTCGTTTTAGCAATGGTGAAGTTGTCTTTGAGTTAGATCTGACCCAAGATGACGGCGATCGCCAAATTCTTGACACTGAGGTCGTGGCGAATCGTGCCCACATTAACTGGCAAGCCACAGAGTAGGCGAGACCGTTGCTGATCCCACGGGATCGCTTCCCCAACGCAACCCATCAGTTCACCCCTGTTCACTCCAATTGTTTCTCATTCTTCATTCCAACCCTTCCTACCATGACTTACATTCAACCATTGCGGACATTGAAACCGAATCGTTACGGATACAAGAAATTTGGGATTCTCAGCAGCCTAATGCTAGGTTCCCTGCTGGTTAACACCCTTGGGTTTGCCCCCCAAGTCCGGGCCGCAGCGACTCCAGTGTCAGACCTAACGGCTCAATTACCCGCTGCAACCGATGATTTACCCCAGGAAGTGCGCGATCGCCTCCTCCAACAGATTGCCGAAGCTATCACCCAAGACACCGGAACCCCGCCTACCATACTGACCCTCCACTCAGTTCGGGCAGAAACGTGGAGTGATGGCTGCCTGGGGTTGGGGGGTCCGGCGGAACTATGTTTGGCGGCAGAAACCCCCGGATGGCGGGTAGAAGTCTCAGACGGGACCATTACCCGCGTCTACCGCACTGACGCAACGGCTCAAACCATTCGTCAAGAGCATCCGGTCGCCGATGTGAACGAATTTCCGCGACTGACCGCCAGCCGAGTCCTGGATGAGGTGAGGCGAACCTCCGGTTTGCCTTTGGAGCAATTAGAGATTGTGGCCGCCGAACCTCGAACCTGGGATGGCTGCTTTGGACTAGCCAGTGCGGATCAGATGTGTACCCAAATTGCCATCCTCGGTTGGCGGGTGATTGTGACCGCCCCTGACCATGTTTGGGTGTACCACACCAATCAGGATGGCACGGATGTGCGGCAGAACGATGTGGCCAGTCAGCAGGGGAACGCCCTCTTGCTGCCTGGGTTTATTGATGCTGGCGATTACCCAATGTTTGAGGGGTGGACAGAAGATGTCCTGATGACCGTGCTGACCCGTGGCGGCATTGCAGGCCAAACTGAAAAAACGGTGCTGTATCGGGATGGGGCGATCGCTCGTTACACCCTCCAAGGTGACACCTATGGTCCCCCCACCCAGTTAGGCCAGGTATCCCCGGCACAATTGGAGCGGTTTAGGCGAGGGGTGCAACGGACTCAGCTTGGGCGATTCCAGGGTTTGCGCTATCCCGCTCCCCCCAACACCGCCGATTCAATGACAGTGACAGTGATGCCAGAGCCGTACAGCCTCATCCAGTATGATGACACCGCTGGAGAGCAGTTGCCCCGTTCGCTCCAGCAATTTCATCGGCGCTGGAATCGGTTGATGGTGACAGCGACGCGGAATGAGGGGGCTACGCCATCGCGGGTGAGTGCGTCCCCTGCCCGTTGAGCCATCGTGGTTAGACTAGCGGGGGAGGGGATACCGTTCCACTAAAGCCTCGATCGCTGCTAGCATTTGGGTTTGGCTCCAGCCCTGGTATAGGTTAGCGGCGATCGCACACCCCCCAGCCCCCACTCCCTCTTTGACAAACCCCGCTTCATACTGCCGCAATTGGGAATAGCGGGATGATTGAAAACTAAGCTGGGAGGCGATTAACGGGGTACCCAGTTCCGCCGCTAGACCCACGGTGTCTCCGGTGGGATCAGCCGCTACCCAGCGAGTCGTTCCCACCACCACATTATCAGGATTCCAGGGCAACCGATCCCACTTCGCCCAAGCTTGGATCAAGGCATGGACCGCCAACATTTGGGTGCCCCCTGCGAGTAACACCCCACAGGCACGACTGGCGGCGATCGCCATTCCCGCCACCACGGGCTGCATGGGATCACCGACGGCGGCGATGATGTCTTGAGGGTGGGGGAGTGGGGGAGTGGGGGAGTGGGGTGCTTCCTCGTTCTTCGTTCTTCGTTCTTCATTCTTTCCCCGTGGGTGGGTGGAATGAAGGTGGGCGAGTCCGGTGGTGACGATTTGCCATTTTTGGTCGTGGTTGCAGGTGGGATGACTGCTGTTGACTTTGCCCTTGGCCTTCCAGCCCAACCCGGTGAGAACCGCGAGGGCGGTGGTGGTACCCCCGACTACACATTCACCGATGATCAGATAACTGTGCTGGAGATGGGGAGAGAGGCGATCGCCCCACTCTAGCCCGACTTGAAACAAATGTTGCACCACGCTCCGATCGAGTGCCTGCCCCGTCCTCACACAACCAGCGGCTTGCCCTTGCAAATCCACATGGGCTACCGTCGGGGCCTGGGGTAATCCAGCATTGAACACCTGGAGCGGGATCGCCTGGGCTGCCAGCACGGCCCGGGAAATGAAGGTGGGGGAAATGCCCACAGTGAGGGGCGGCAGGGGATGGATTGGGTAGGGCTGGGGACCGTTCACCAAAAATTCCGCATCGGCAAGGGCGGTGGTTTGGCGATCGCTCGGTGTGGCCCCAGCCGCAGAAATACCGGGGATCAATGCCGTCTCCGTAAAACCCAGCACGCAGACAAAATGGGGTTGTTGCCGCTGGAAGCGCTGGAGCCAGCGCAATGCCACGGTGACGCGATCAAGATTAGCCCCGTAAGCCCGAATCATCGGGGAAAAATCGGCATAATGGGTGGACTCAACCACAATTACCCCTAAGCCTCATCCAAAATCACTTGCACCCACTGGGGCGGCTGAGAAATGGGAACACCCAGTCGCTCCATTAATAACCATGCCGTGAGATGAATGGTAAACAAATACACGAAATCGCTAAACAAAATCATCCCAATGGTCGCTAACTGCACCAAATGGATAGCGGGTTGACCCAACATACCAACCCCCAAGATCCCCCAATTCACCAGAATTGAAGCAATCCACTCCAGTAAGTCCGTAATGCGACCCGTGAGATAAATCCACAAATCCTCTCCTAGAAACGTAGAGAGAAGCCAGAGCCGGAAAAATAGACTGAAGGTGGACACAATGGTGCCAATGGTAATACTGATGCCCCAACCAACTTGCCGCTGCCATAAAAAACCTAGCTGCACCCCCAGAATACCATAGGGTATAAGAAACAAAATACTGAGATATGGTCCCATTAGTACAGATAACAGTAATCCAGTAACCACTGCGGCCATCCATCCCGATCGCCCACCCCACCGTAGGTAAACAAGGGCAATGGGAATGGGAAACAAAATCCGCATCCAGGGACCAATACTGAGATAGTAACTAATTAACCAGAGAAGGCTAGCGGTACTGGCTAAAAAAGCAGTTTCCACCAAGGCTAGGGGCGGGTCGGAAATGGGAAGAGGGGCAACGTAGGGCAATGGGTTAGAGGAAGGCATCGTCGTTGTGGAGTCGGATGACTCCAGGGGTTCAGCCAACACGGCCTCTACTTCCTCCCAACTTACCGCTTCGTCAGCATCGTTAACATCGGCATTAGGGGAGTGATTGGTAAGGGGATGATCGCCCGTCTGAGTCTGATTGGGCTGAGTTGGCTCACGCTGGGTCGGGTCAGGTTGAGTCGAATCAGGCTCAAAGCGATCGCTATCGGGATCAGAGGGAAGGATAGGTTCAGACATCTAGATTTCTTGGGTCCAACACATGGGTGGGGCGGAGGGTTTCCTAATTTATTTTGGTTTAGGGAAGGTGTAACCCGCTACTATAGTAAGGAAAGTTAAGCCCTGTTGAGTATATCGCCTTATGGTTTCTACTTTCCAATCTCCCTATCGTCCTGAACAAATTGCGGTGTGGTTACGGGGTCTGTCTACCGTGGCTTGGGCTGACGGCCATTTTGACCCGGAAGAACAGGAAATGATTGCCAGCCTTGCCCAGGCGGAATTGGCTCCTGAGGCTCCCTTAGAATCACTGCAACCCATCACGCCCCAAGAATTGGCCGATGGATTAGGGGACGATCCGAGTGCAACGGAAAATTTCATGAGAACTGCCGTGATGGTGGCGATCGCCGATGGGGTGTACTCGCCCCCGGAAGATGCCCTCTTGCAACAATTTTGTGAAGTACTGGGCTGTGATGCTGCTGTCTTAGAATCGTTGCGTTCCACCCTGCCCCCTTCTGAAGCGGCCCAAGCAGCGGCTTCAGCCAGTGAGGGTGATAGTGCAGCGCCAACATCGGGGGCTGCGTCGTCCCTCTACCCACCGGATGCCCATGGCGATGGACCGACCCCCCTGCGCCCGGTGAAAGAGTGGCTCGATCACATGGAAGTTCATGATCCCAGCGTGGCCCGATTTCTCTGCAAAATGATCCCGCCCCAATGTCCATTTGAACGGGATGTTAAATTGTTTGGGCATAAGGTAGTCCATATTCCGCCCCTGTGTAAGCTCAATCCCCTTTACGATCAGTTGGTGGGGTTACGCTTTCGTGCCCTATCCTATCTGGCGGACGATTGTGGCGAGGATGTTACGCCCTATTGCTAGGCGCGGCTGCTTATCAATCCTACAATTGTCAATCCTATAATGGCCCAAACTAGATTGCCCAAACTAGATTGCTAGAGAATATGTCTACTATGCTGACTATTTGCCGTGTGGACTACGCAGCCGCGATCGCCCCCATCCAAGCCATTCGATGCCAGGTTTTTCAGCAGGAACAGGGGGTGGCCGAATCCCTAGAGTTTGACGGGGAAGATGAAGCGGCGGTTCACTTTCTGGCCTATTGGGGCGATCGCGCCGTGGGCACCACTCGTCTACGCTATTTGGCGGGAACAGCCGTAACCGTTCCTGCCCATGTTTCCCCTCCCAATCCTGAAACCGTTGCCAAAATAGAGCGGGTGGCCGTGTTGAGGGAATACCGGGGCCAATGCATTGGCCAAAAACTGATGGAAGCGGCGATCGCTTACCTCCATCAACAAAAAATTACCGTGATCAAATTGAATGCCCAACTATCAGTCCAAAAATTTTACGAACGCCTAGGTTTTCAACCCCAGGGGGACATATTCGATGAGGCCGATATCCCTCACATCACCATGTGGTATGTTCCGGCCCAAATTGTTGAAGCTTAGACACCACAGCCTGGGTCATGAGTGTTCCATGAGAGAGAAACTGAGGAAATTAACCTCAACGACTGTAAACATTCAGATTCATCTCATTTGGTAACTTCTAAAGTCTGGGAAATTGATATCAGTCGAGATTGACCGTTGCCCCTTTCAGCATTCGGTTACGTTTCGGAACATACTCCACTAACAGCGAGGTTATTTACCATGAGTCAGGCAGAAATTAATCCCAACGCGCCCCAAGATCAAACCCTCACCGATGAGCAACTCAAAGCAGTTTCAGGGGGGCTAGCTGGACGGTCCCAAGAGGAATTTGAATCTGGTTTGGGCAATAAACTTTCTGGACAGTCCAAGGAGGAATTTGAGGCGGGTTTAGGCAATAAGAGCTACGACCAGGATCAGGAAAGTCTGCATGATAAGTTTGGCAATGGCTAACTGGCCTCAGTTGCGTCGTTGCTATCCTTAGGGGTGGGCGAGGGCGGTGTCAGATAGCCCGACACCAAAAAGTCGGGGCCGATTGTTTCGATGGTCATCCGATCTAGGGCGATCGCTTTATCCATCCGCACCAACCCTAGCTCCCCCACTGGGCCAGGAGCCTGTTGCCCCCCAATTAACTTAGGCGCAATGAAGGCGAGGACTTTCTGGACTGCGCCGTCAGCGATCGCCGCCGCCCCCAATCGCCCCCCACATTCCCATAACACCGAAAGAAAGCCCCGATCATAAAGATTGGCCATCACCGTTGCTGGGGTTAATGTTTCCAAACCCACTACCTCCACGCCTTTGGCTTGGAGCGATCGCCATCGTTCCTTTGACGTGTTGAGCTGAGTAAACACCACTGTAGGCACCTCATGGGTTTGCCATAATTGGGCCTCATTGGGTAAATCTAAGGTCTGACTCATCACCACCCGCAGGGGGTTGTGGTCATTGACCCCATGACTGGTGAGCAGGGGATTATCCGTTCGGACCGTGTTCCCCCCCACCACCACCGCATCACAAGCAGCCCGAAGCTGATGCACCCGCTGCCGAGCGGCTGGCCCTGTCACCCAGGCACTATGGCCACCCGTAGCCGCAATTTTCCCGTCTAAAGTCATGGCATATTTAAAAATACCCAAGGGTCGTTGATGGCGAATGCGATGGACAAATGCCTCATTTAATTGCTGGCAATCCGCCCCTTCAACTCCCACTTCAACGTCGATTCCCGCCTGCTGTAAGCGGGCAATGCCTCCCCCCGCGACCAAGGGGTTGGGGTCCACCATGCCCACTACCACTTTAGCCACCCCTGCTTGGATCAACGCTTCGGTGCAGGGGGGG
>JAYKIC010000347.1:0-4551 GCA_035284985.1 Leptolyngbyaceae cyanobacterium | reverse complement strand
GCCGCCATCTGTTGTCCGGCATCGGTCAATTCAATATTTAACTGACCACAATAGGTACCCGTTTGGCTGGACTCTGTTTCACCGTGACGTAAAAAGTACAAGTTTAAACTCATGTTGGTCACTCAATATGCATAGACTTGCCTAAGAAACCCGATCACTATTGCCATCTTATGGTTACGGTCGTGAGCGTTGGTCAATATCTGGCTCAACTTGCTCAACCATAACATTTCTAGACTAGCAGTGATGTCTGCTGCCACACGTTGCCCCCCTGAATGGCATGATTTCATTATTGACACAAACCTTTGTTTACAAAAGCCATTATTGACAAAAGCTATTGTTACAAAAGCCGTAATTGGTCTACGGTTTCAGCCACTACGGGGGCGGCATTATCGACGTTCATGTCACTAGAGTAGAGGCGATCATCGGAGCGATCGCTCACTTCTAGCTGGGTTTGCAGCGCATGGGCCGTGGCGATCATATCCTCGCCCCACTCAGCTAATTCGGGATGATGTTTCAGATAGGTGGTCAACGCCTCAATCGGGTCCGTCATCGTACCCATGGCTAAGTCCGGTAATCGGGGTCGAACTCGTTGCTGGGTCAATTCCGGCTGGATGGTGTAGGTATGGGCACGGCTCAGAATTTCAGTGAGTTGGCTTAAATCAATGGCATCTAGCTGATCGGGCGATACCCGATAAATTACCCGCAGGACAGCATCGTCAATGGGAGCGGTGGCGATCGCCGCCATCAATTGTTGTTGTAAGTGTTGTTGTAAGTGTTGTTGTAAGGGGTGTTGTAAGTGTTGTTGTAAGGGGTGTTGCAACTTGTTGCTAGATTGTGAGCCTTGCGGCTCAAGCTGTAGGGGATCGTTAGCCGTTGTTTGGGCGATCGCCGCCAAATCCACCCGCACCGTACAAAACGATCGCCCCGGCAGCGGCCAAAATTGCACCACTGTTTGGTCGCCCCCAATGTCCGCCAACACTACCCCCTTCTCTTCTTTTTCTTCGCTGAAATCCACCCGCTCAATACTACCGGGGTAGACCACGGGGGGATGGGTGGCCAACACTTGATGGCGATGGACATGGCCTAAGGCCACATAGTCAAAACAGTCCCGATGCAGCAGGGTTAGGGGAATGGTCAACCCCTTGCCCATGGCCAAAAATCGCTCGGCCCCAAATCGAGCCGTATCTACCATTAAATGACCCAGCAAAATCGTCGGGACATCGGGGCGCAACTGGCGGATTTCCCCCTCTAAGGCTACCCGGAGCCGATCTAACAGCCGTTCATGTAGGGCAGATAGGGACAGCCCCTCCGTGTCTTCACGGGTCAACAGGGTTGAACGGCTTAGCCAAGGCACGGTGATCACCTGCACCGGACCCCCCCTAGTGTGGATGGCATGGGTTTGGAGGCGATCGCCCACCACGATCCCCGGAATGCCCAAGGTTCGGTACAACGACAAACTAGAGCCACCCTGACCTTGGGCATATTGGTCATGGTTGCCCACCAGCATTACCGTGGGAATCCCCGCCTCCGCTAAGCGACGAAACTGTTGGGCAAAGGCATCCTGGACCAACGGTGGTGGGGTGGCATCGGGAAACGCATCCCCCCCAAATAGCACCAAATCCACAGGTTGAGCGGCTGCGGCCCATGGTTTCGGCCATGGTTCTAATCCCAATGCCCGATCAATACAGAGCGTTAACGTCCTTACGAAATCCTCAAACCGCGTATTTAGTCCAGTGGCTGGATTGGTCTTGCCGTGACAAAACCCACCACCAAGATGGATATCAGATAAATGGAGAAGGCGAATGGACATGACCGTTGGGGTGTGAGGACGTGGGGGAGTGGGGGAGTGGGGGAGTGAGGTTCAGATTTACTCCTTATCGTGTAATAAGTGGTTTTGGGAAGAGTCTAGTTGTTCCCATAGATCTTTAATCTGTTCGTAGGCTTGCTTGGGGGCTATTTTGCCATTGGTTTCCAAACCACAAATGATAGAGACCCGGTTGGCAAATTCTTGGAGGTTGGCATTAAAGGCAAGATTTTCCGGCGTAAAGCTGCCACGGTAACGACTCTGGGGGTTTAAGAATTGCTTTTTACTCAAAGAATGATCCGCATCATTCGGTTGGGAGGGGGGTGAATTAGGGTTGCGATCGCCTGATTCTTTCACAAAAATACCTCGACAAATATGGTACAAATATAGAGCAAAAAAATAATATAAAGTTAGGTATTACTGTAACCAACGTATTAGACTGCTCCATCATAGACCGGAATATCAATCCATCTAGGCCCAATATTACTGAGGACCATACGTTCTTTATACTTCCCTGATTCTAACGCTGAACCACGACATTTCAATTTCAAGAGCGATGGTGTGGAGCGATACGAATCGCTGGAAACCTCCTGTATTTTACGGTAGTCACATCAAAACTCCATCGCCACAATAGGAAAAGTGATCGGGCAATACCCACGGTTGCACCCCATTATTTTTGACGGGATGAAAAACGATGACCACTGCTTTACCCTTTATCTCCGTAGTAATCCCTATTTACAATGGCGAGGCCGATTTACCGGATTTGATGGCCTGTCTCTGGCGGCAAACCTATCCGGTGGATCGGGTGGAATATTTGCTGGTGGATAATAATAGTGGCGATCGCACCTATTCCCTGCTCCAAGACTATGCCCAACAGGCCAAAGACAAGGGAATATCATTGCGCCCCTTGCAAGCGCTAGCCATCCAAAGTTCCTACGCCGCCCGTAATGTTGGCATTAAACAGGCCCAAGGGGACATCATTGCCTTCACCGACGCGGATTGTCGGCCCGAACCCCAGTGGTTGAGGGAATTAGTGCGACCGTTTCTCATCGATCATCCTTTAGAGGCACCCCCAATCGGGATTGTAGCCGGAGAAGTGGCGGCGCTACCCAGTAACAATTGGTTGGAAACCTTTGCCGATCGCCAAGAAACCCTTTCTCAGAAGCATACCCTCGCCCATGCCTTTCGGCCCTATGGTCAGACCGCTAATCTGGCGGTGCGCCGTGGTATCTTTGGCCAGACGGGGTTATTTCGGCCTTACCTCACCACGGGCGGCGATGCCGATCTGTGCTGGCGCATTTTGGCCACCGGGGACTGGCGGATTGAATTTGCTGAGGCGGCGATCGTCAAACACCGCCATCGGTCCACCCTGACGGAATTGAAAAAACAGTGGCAGCGCTATGGTCGCTCCAACCAATATCTTCACTGCCTGCACCCTGTTGCTCTGTCGCGGGAACTCACCTGGCGTGAGTATGTCTATCGGTGGAGCCGTTGGGGTTTGAAGGAATTACCCACGACTCTAGTCAAAATCGTTCAAGGTAAAGCCGATTGGTTGGATCTATTGACCACTCCCATTGGCCTGTATTGCACCCAGGCCCGATGCCAGGGACAGCAACAGGCCCGACTGCCAGCCAACGCCGAAGAGATTGAGTGGTTATCTTGATCCCGAATGAGTAAATCCAGCCATCGCCAAAAACCCACAGTAAGATAGATGAGGTAAGCTGATGCACCTTGAATATGAACATCACCGAAAGTTTAAACATGGCGCTGAAGGCTCTAGCTGCTAACAAGTTGCGGAGCACTTTAACGATGCTGGGTATCATCATCGGCAATGCTTCAGTGATCACGATGGTGGGCCTTGGCGAAGGGGCACAAAACTATATTACGGGCGAAATTGAGGGGCTTGGTCCCAATATTCTATTTGTCCGAGCGGGGAGTTTGGAAACTCGACGGGTAACGTCCAGTATGCCGAAAACCCTGGTGTTGTCCGATGCGGAGGCGATCGCCACCCAAGTGCCCTCAGTCAGTGCCGTTGCTCCAGAATTCAACACCCGCAGCCTCCTGACCCGGAGCAATGTCACCACTAACGCCACGGTGGTTGGCACCACTCCCCAATTTCCCAGCGTGCGGAATGTGGAGATCCAACAGGGAGCCTTTTTCACTGAAGCGGATATGCTCCGCAACGCTCCCGTGGCGGTCCTCGGTCCCCAATTGGCCGAACGGCTATGGGACGGAGAAGATCCCGTGGGCCAAACCGTTCGGGTTGATACCGTTAGTTTTCAAATCATCGGCATTTTGAGTCAGCGGGGATCAAACTTGGGGGTAAATTACGATGACTCCATCATGCTGCCGATTACCACCATGAACAGTCGGTTAGTGGGACGCACCTCACCCTATGGCATTGAACTCACCTATATGAGTGTGTCCATTGACGATCCAGATCAAATGGAGGCGGCCAAATTTCAAATTGCGAATCTGTTACGGTTGCGCCACAAAATTGTGGGGGAGGATGATTTTAGTATCAATAGCCAACAGGATTTGCTGGATATTACGGGTACTGTTACCAGTGCCTTTACCCTACTGCTGGCGGCGATCGCCGGAATTTCCCTATTCGTCGGTGGGATTGGGGTGATGAATATTATGCTGGTCTCTGTCACGGAACGGACCCAGGAAATTGGTTTGCGTAAGGCGATTGGCGCATCTCAGCAGGATATTTTGGTGCAGTTTATGATCGAGGCTATCATTTT
>JAYKIC010000346.1:0-25176 GCA_035284985.1 Leptolyngbyaceae cyanobacterium | reverse complement strand
CTAGTAGGTTTAGTATCCAACATAACCCTTTCGTCGTAGCCACTGCTTTTACAGAATTATGGTAAACGAGCATTCCAATCCGCCTGAACCCCAGTCTCCTGATTCTGCACCCATGGATGAGATGGCTTCCTCTCCCGCAGACACCAGTGTGCCGAGTCCATCAGTGCCAGATTCCACCCCAGATTCCACCCCAGATCCTTCAGTCGATTCACCCTCGGCGGCGACCAACCCTGGTGCCGATGACGAGTCCGCCATTGATTCCGCCATTGACATGATTGACATGGATACGGATATGGCCCAAAGCGCAGCATCAATGACATCGGGAACAGGAATGGAAGAACAGGACTCAGTGGTAGATGTAACATCCGAAACCGTGGCAGACACGCCATCAGTGACGGACACGGCATCGGCAACAGAAACTTGGGCAGGCAACCTTGCAGCAGAGGCAGACGATGAGCTAGACGATGAGCTAGACGATGAGGACTGGGGAGATGACCCAGTGTCACCCGTTGCAAATGTGACCCCGCCCCCATCTGATCCTGCCTCTGCCGCCCCTACACCCAATCCCTCTTCAGCCAGCACCGGGGCAAAAGTTAAGGCGATCGCCGCCATTACCCTCACCACCATCATTCAGGGGGCCGCTACCGCTACCGCTAGCCTGGAATCCGTACAACGCCATTCCTCTCCAACCTGGGAAACCCTTCAGTCTGTGCTGATTACCGTTGGATTAACCAGTATTCAAGTGGCAAAATCAGCCAGTCAGTGGGTGTTGTCCAAGGTGGATGCCCCTAGTTATGCGGCGGTCAACGATGGGACTGCACCGTTTTTGCGCGATCGCCTCCAAACCACTCCAGTTGGAGCCAAAGCAGTCAACTTACTGGATCGGGGCTGGGGCGTGTGGACCCGTGGCCTCACCGTCCTGCGGGGCATTCTCCCCAATCCCCTCAAAAACTGGCCCAATCCGGCTTTGACCGTGGGCTTAATTGTCGTAGCAGCGCTGCTCATCCGCCTGACGGCGGCGATCGCCCCCAGCGGGACAGCAGTCGCTTCCATCAACCCAGCACCCACCATCACAGCCGCCCCCACTGCCCAACCCCTCCTGTTTGGCCAAGATTTAGAAAATGATCCCAAGGATCAGAAATTGGCCACCACCCTGGAAAATCGCTTTACCAAAGCCCTGTCTAAGCAAGATGCCGCAGCACAGTACGAAAATGTGTTGCATCGGGTGGTGATTGACCGGGATCGGCATCGCCTTATCCTGATGTTAGAGCAACCTTGGTATGACCTCAGCCAACCCCAACAGCAGCAGTTGGCCTCCTTACTCGCCAGTGTCGCCCAGGATAATGAATTCGATCGCCTGACTCTGGTGAATGTCGCTGGAGAGCGGATTGGTCGTAGCCCTGTGATTGGCGAGGACATGATTCTCTACCAAACCACCCGCCCTATCATTGAAATTCCGGTCGTCGAAACGCCAATAGAGGATTTACCCATTGAAGAGGTACAGGTTGAAGAAAATTCAGCGGATGGGGTAGGGGCTACCCTTGATGCGACGGATGGGCCGGAAACTGAGGTTCTCCCGGACAATGGGGATGATACCGCCAGTGAGGTTGAGGCTACAGCCGATACGGACGAATGAGACTTGATGGAGTCAGATAGCCCACCTGTAGAGGAATGAGCTAACGGTGGCCCATTGGGTCAACCTAAGCTGATGTTAATTACCCTCTTCCAAGTGCCTGATGCCAAGTGCCTGATAGCCACTTACCCCCTCCATTCCATAACTGTCCCTTGTGGACATCCCGATGGGAAGATCTTAGGGATAGCAGAGCGATCGCCCCACTTTTGGGAATACTGAATAGGTCATCGCCATGTTGTTAAGGGACTTTCCAAAAAATAAAGTACCTGTTGGGCTGCGCCCGCCGCCCCTAACCAAGGTTTTTTGTTTATTGGCAAGTTCCTAATCGACAAACATGAACGTTGGTGCCAGTTTAGACCACAGGGGGCAGGGATTGAACACAGACGAACGGGCTTATTGGGTGGCTTGGTCCACCATTCCCAAGGTGGGACCAACCTTGTTGTTGCGGGTACACCGATTTTTTAGATCATTGCACACAGCCTGGATCGCCTCGCCATCTGAGTTGTGTCAGGTGGATGGGATTGGGTTATTAACAGCGGAAGCGATCGCCCAAGCTCGCCGCAGTGTGGACCCAGCAACCTTACTGAAAACCTATGAGCAGAATAATCCCGGCTTTTGGACTCCAGCGGATGCCGAGTATCCCCGGTTGCTGCTAGAAATTCCCGATCCGCCCCCAGTGCTGTATTACCGGGGTCAAGTAGACCTGCTGGAAAATCAGGGAATCAGACCCGCGATCGCCATCGTTGGGACTCGTCAGCCCTCGCCCTATGGCAAACAGTGGACCAAGCGGATTGTTCGCACCTTAAGCGAAGCCGGGTTTAGCATCGTATCGGGATTGGCGGCGGGGATTGATGCGATCGCCCACCAAACCTGTCTCGACTGTAATGGCCGCACCATTGCCGTAGTGGGCACCGGAGTCAATATTATCTATCCCTGGTCCAACCGTCATCTCGCCGAACAAATTATCGAACAGGGGCTGATGTTGAGCGAATATCCGGCGGGTACCAAACCCGATGCCACCCACTTCCCCCAGCGTAACCGTATCATTGCAGGGTTATGCCGAGCGACCCTCGTACTTGAAGCCCCCCTGAAGTCAGGAGCGTTGATCACCGCCCGCGTTGCCAACGATTATGGCCGCGATGTTTATGCCCTGCCCGGTTCCTTGGATGAAGAACGGTCCCATGGCTGTCTTCAGCTCATTAGCCAAGGTGCCCACATGATTCTCAGCGAATCCAATTTGCTGGAAATGCTAGGAGCCATCCCCCACTTTCACACGCCCCAACTGTTTAACCGTGACGGGGAGGGACTTGAGGAACACCCCTCCATCCCTGGAGTAAATGCAGGGACCAACCCGCCACAATTACCCGATGTGGGGTCACAAACCACCGTGGGTCCAGCCCCAGCACCGTCGAATGTGACCGCTAGGGCGATCGCCCTAGAACCCAATGCCCAAAAGGTATGGGAAAGCGTCAATCCGAATGAACTGGTCTCCCTTGATGCGATCGTAGAGCAATGCCAACTGCCGACGGGCGAAACCTTGGCCCTATTAGCCCAACTAGAATTGATGGGATTAGTCACCCAATATCCCGGCATGATGTACCAGCGGGATTAGGATTGCGCCGAGGGCTGCTGCCACTTCCACAGACAACTCGACAGGAGATTGGTAACGATGTGGGCAATAATCGGTACCACCAAACTATGGGTGAGTACCACACTACCGCCCAGAACAACACCAATAATGGAGGCCCACAAAATATAGGGCCATTGCTGAATCCCACTAAAGTGCATGACTCCAAAGATACCGCTGCTGAGCAACACCCCAAACCAGTTGAGGCCAAAACTCGGCAACATGACTCCCCGAAATAGCAATTCCTCGCTTAAACCAGGCAGCAACCCCAGCCAAATCAAATCCGGCCATACCAATGAGGGCAATACCATCGCGAGGTAAAGATCAGCGCTGACTTGATAAGCTGGCCACCAGCGATAAACGAGACCACTAACCCCCGTAATTGCCAAACCGAGAAGAATACCAGTGGCAACTAGCTTGGGGTGCCACCCCAAGGGCAGAAACGTAGAGGCAGCCAAGTAGAGCCAGAGCCGCGAGATGACCAGTAACACAATCGCCGTGATGGCCATAGCCATTAGGACTTCAATACGGGTCAGGGTGTTCGGGTTGGGATTGGGAGACGGATCAGAATCTGAATGGGTCACAGCAGATTGAGCAAAAACAATGGTGTGGGCGGTGATTCAAAAAGGGGACACCCTAATTCTCAATGAGTAATTCTCAATGAACAAGGTTAATGAACAATTCTCAATGAACGGAACCCAGTTAAGGATTGGGTTATGGGCCATGGGGGGATGGCGAGGAATTGGCTAGGGCTTGGATGGACCATGATCCTATTTTGCCGCGACCTGGATGGACATCCGAGTACAACGTAGCGAGGTCAATCCCTGCCTTTTGTGCGACAAGGGCACCGATCGCTTCAGGATAGGACTGCACGGTCAGGGCTGGAATCCCTAAAGTTGCGGGGGACACTTGCATTGTGGTCCGATTATCGGCAACTGTGATGATTTGGGCACCCGTTTGCACGAAACTTAACACAGCGCTGCCGCCACAGGCGGTGGCGGGTAGGATTACTGCATCCACATCAGCGGCGGTAATGCGATGGTGGGTGGAGTGAGACGGGCCTACCTGGTATCGGGGAGCGCGGCTGAGTCCAGCTAAGACACAGGGTAAGAAGGTATAGCCCAATTCCTCGGCGGCGGATCGGGGCGAAATTTCTGGGTCCGGCGGAATCGGTTCAAGGGCTGGAGCATGGGCACAGGGTACTTGAAAGGTTTGAACAACCAGGTGACTGATCACAGCTTCGGCTCCGGCCAAGGGATCAACGCCGTGACCGTGACGGTAGTTTTCTAGAACATCGGCATCTTCGTCGTCGGGGAACCGGGCCACTACGGCGATCGCCTCCGCCCCCGCTTGGTGAATCATTTTATCCACAGCCCGGAGCAAACTATCGGGACGCTGAATCGTTCCCCACGTTGCCCCCGATGGTGCGGTTTTCAGTGTCACCCCCAAATCGACATCGGTGACAACATAATCCGTCAAGGTCAAGCCCAAGGTGGCCCTTGCGGCATCCGCCGCCTGAAGATGACGTAATTTTAGTTCGGGTTCAATCGCCCGATCTAAGACGAGGCCCACACGATTATGGCGCACGGGAACCAGATCCCATGCGCCACTGGCAAATTGATCCAAACCGTAACCCTCTACATAGAGGACATTGTCCATTGGCCAATACAATTGGGCACCGTTGAGGACATTGGGATGGGTGATTAAGCAATCGGCCACTTGGGCGATCGCCCTAGCCACAGGCAACCCATCCCCCGCATATCCACCAATAGCCGCGCCAATACCCGTGGGAATAACGAGAACAGCCGTAAACGGTGATAGAAAACTACGCATAAACCATCCAACAAAAACAGCGGCCACCTAGCCCGGTGTAGTTGCCATGGCATCCATTGCCAATTGCTGATGGTACAACTCATCCTGATGGTGGCTCACAAACAATTCAACTTCTAATGTACCAAATTGCAGTAGATCTCCATCATTCAGTGGACATCGGGAATTCGCAGCAACTTGCCTACCATTCACCCACGTTCCATTTTTGCTGCCCAAGTCAGTCAGCAAAAAGCCCATTTGGGGATGGTGCGTGATCACCGCATGGCAGCGGGAAACTGATTTGACTCGCATATTAACGGCACAGGTAGTCCCTCGTCCCAAGGACCAACTCGATGCAATATCGGTAGCAAAAATACCATTTTGGCGCTGAAGACTTAGATTAGTCGCTAAAAAACCTCTATCTCCTAAAGAGACAGCCTGAATAAAGAACACAGTACTACGACATCGTTGGGGTGCCTGTAGTACAGGCTGAATAATAGTGGTAACTCCTTGAAGATCATGGGCACAATCGGTGAAAAGAAATGATGAAAGTGAAGGATTATGCTCAAGAAAACCCATCAAACTATCATTGTTAAGACTATTTTTCAGTATCGACATGGCAAGCAACGTTAAGACGTAATCAACTAGTTTTAGCAAGAGAAATAAACAAACAAACCGGAGAGCTTACACCCTAATAATTAACTTGATGCACCTAAATAAATAGCCATTGGAAAAACTATCAGTTAACCGTGCGTGCCAGAATTCTTGTTTTTGGTAGATACAACATACCTGCCCCTTACGAGTCAAGAATTGTTATCAACTATGGCAACTAGAGTCCGCAGATCCCTTTAAATTTCATAGATTGCGGCTATCGATGTTGCAAGCTATAAACACTGCTAGGCAAGGACTTTAAATACCTTACTCAATGCGGTTTCTTCCAAAATTAGCATTTAATCTAACTACTGGAATCTCATGCAACTAGTTAGAGCGGATAGTTAATAATAGCCACAAACACAACTGGACGCTTATCTATCAGCAGCAGACAGGCTCTAAATAATATTGGATGATATCGTCACACATCATCGTATCTCTTCTCTCTTAAGACCTGATGGTAGTACGGCTGGAGAAGGCATTCCTATAAACTTCAGCCGTTAACAATCTTGAGGTTTGTGCGGGGCAGAAATGGCGATCGCGAACACCATACTGTTAACAGCTCTTTATGCTGTCCGTTGCACAGAACTGAAATACCAAGATATTTAAAATCCTATCTGCACTGATTACGATTGAATGGGGGCGAAGATCATGCAGGAGGAAAAATGAGTTCCAGTCTTGGTGCAGCACAAACCAACTTGTAGATTACCCATGATTAAATCGCTACCTCCCAGATTTTTCACCCATCCCCCTATGAGTTTGCTAAAAGTTCACAAAACTGGGGCCATTGCAAATAGTATGTAAAGTTTTACCGGAACGCTACCTATTACTACCCTGATACCCTGAACTCAAGCGATATTCCAAGCGAATGTCACCGGGAGTTAGTAGCATTTCCTGTGAAGACGGTTTAAGAAAAGATAAAGTTCCAGGGGGGGGGGTGGAATTCACGGGGGTAGACGGTGGGGGAGATCCGATCCGCACACGCAAGTTTCCATCAGGGTTAACACCAACAATATGCCCCTGACTGATCTGATCGTGATGGTGAAACGATACCCATTGCCCTCGGTGGCTCAGGAGATGGTTATAGTCCACCAGGATGGAGGCAATGCCCTGCTGTTGCCAGCGCTGCCAACCCGTGAGAATACCCCAAATGGCGATCGCCCCCATCCCATTGAGTGACATTAACGGGGCGGCCCAACGGGGAGAGGTGGCCCGTTCATCTCCTGGCAACGAGTTGGCCACAGTTTGAACCGTAATGCCCTGCGGTGGCACCGGATTTGCACCATTGATGCCAATCCCTACCACAGCCTGACTAATGATCTGCCCCTGCAAACGGGTTTCTGTGAGCATTCCCCCCAGTTTGTAAAGGATTTGTTCTTCCCCCTGGAGGGTGGCAGGGACCAATGCTGAAGATGGCACGACTAAATCATTGGGCCACTTAATCAAAACGGGTAAACCGCAACGACGGAGGGCGATCGCCACCCCCACCGCCCCACTCAAGGTAATCTGCGCCGCAGCTTCTACAGGGCAACGGGGTTTGAGAGCCATGGATAAATACAGCCCCCCCAGACCCGATTGCCATTGTCGGCCCCACTGTCCCTTGCCTGCGGATTGTTGACGGGCGATCGCCACCGTACACTCTTGCCAATCTTTTACGGGATGTCCCCCAGAACCATGGATCTGCTGCCAGAGAATCGTATTAGTAGATACAACCGTGTCATAGATATGGATCGGGATATGGGTAACAGGAGGGAGTGGAACGGACCAACCCTGCCCAGTTGCGAGGGTGGTCAATTGGTTCAAGTGATGATAAATCTGGTGGGATTCGAGGGTGGTCCATTCCTCCGGTAACAAGGGAGTAGCAACGGGTTCAAAGGTCATCAGGGAAAATGAGTAGGAGAAAATAAGTAAGGGAAAATGAGTAGGGGAAAATAAGTAGGGGAAAATGAGTAGGGGAAAATCTAGATCAGCCTTCAGGTTAGGAACTGGCAAATTCAAAAGAAGCCCCTTAGGGAGCCTTACCCTCAAAGGCGATCGCCCCCATGCATTACCCCAACTCCAGCACCACAAGTTAGAGTAAGAATGTTTTCACTGGCCGCTAGCAGTATATCGTTTTCCCTGTTTTTTACCGAGTTATTATCATGCATACTTGGACCTGGAACACCGTGGGCGATCGGGCCTACCTCACCTGTAGCCTTCTAGAGCAATGGTCCCATGGTTTTTTCTCCAAAACTTGGTGGCCCACTCCCCCCCTTGAGATCACTCCAACCTTGGCCACAGATGCCAAAACCTATCGAGTTAAACAAGTCCACGGGAAGGCGATTCTCACCCCAACCATGGTGGTCGCCTATCAACAAGGAGACGACACCCTGCTCACCTCATCTGCCCCGTTTCCTGGGGCTTGGGACATTACCGAGGAGCGTCCAGAATGGCCACCCGCCGATGGTCTAATCTCTGACGGTCCCCATCAGGCTGTGTGGGTCGCATCGGCGGACTGTACCCCAGCCTTAATCGGGGATACAGCCACTGGCAGGGTCGCAGCGGTTCACGCTGGCTGGCGGGGCACCGCCCTGCAAATTGTGCCTGAGGCGGTCCGCCAGTTTCTTGCTCAAGGTAGTCAACTGACGGACCTGCGAGTCGCCCTTGGGCCAGCGATCGCCGGAACCGTCTATCAAGTTTCCACCACCGTGGCGGCTGAAGTCGGCCAAACGGTGTTAGCCCACACTCCCCCCAAGGAAAAATGGACCGAGGCCGATGTCACCGACATTTTGCGACAGTTGCAATCACTACCCCATCCCCCCATCCTCGACGATGATCAAGCAGAACGGGCGCGATTAGATGTGCGTCGGGTGAATCAGTTGCAGTTGGAGCGCTTAGGCATGACGGCGGAACAGGTGGCGATCGCTCCCCATTGCACCTTCCAGCAACCGGATCAGTTTTTCTCCTACCGTCGCACCCGTGAGAAGCAAGTGCAGTGGTCTGGCATTGTCAGTCCTTCCAGCATCCTTAGCCCTTGAGTTTGGCGTATAAATCTTAATAATTACCCTTTATGCTGGAGGCAATACGTTAGCTTAGACCTAAGCATGGGGATAGGGTACATCGTTTGAGGAGTGGGCCGCAGTCAGGGCCATTGACTGGCCTGAAAACATTTGAGATCTGGGTGTGTAGATATCTCTATGACTAGTCGTAATTATTCCTGACTTTCTTCCCGACGTATCACTGTTGGACTTAACCGATGTCTCAGTCGCCAGAAATTCGCTCCGTTTGGCAACAACTTCGCTCCTCAGAATTGACCTGTGAGGAGGCGCTCAGTCGTTTAGTCAACGAGAAGGGTAAGGTTAACCTAACGTTGTTAGATCGGGAGGTCAGCCATCGGTTTTTGCGGGACTGTCCGGCACGGATGGGGCTACCCCCAGTGGTTCCGCTGTTGCTATGGCGTAATTGTTATTACCTAGGTAGCCCAGTGCAATTGTCCCAGGAGAATATTGACCGATTTAGCGATCGCACCCTCACCGAAATTAAAATTATCCCCATCAGTGAAAAAAGCTACGCCTCCTGGTTTCGCCTCTACCACACCGATGGTAGCCAACTAAGTACCGATAAACTAATTAATCCCCTCACTGGTGAAACTGATCCAGAAGACATCAGCGAAGTCACGGAAATGTACCTGTCCCAAGCGGCAGATCAAATTAGTCGGATCAAAACCATTATTGCCGGGGCGTTGCGAAATCGGGCCAGTGATATTCACCTCGAACCTGCCAAGGAAGGGCTAAGGGTACGCTACCGCATTGACGGAATTCTGCGGGATATTACCACCCTACCCCCAGAGGTGAGCCGCCGTGCCGTGGTGGCGATCAAAGTAATGGCGGACATGGATATTGCCGAAAGTCGTTGTCCCCAGGATGCTCGCATTGGCGAACGTTATTCCAGCGGTAAGGGGTTAGACATTAACCTGGATATGCGGGTCAGTACCCTGCCCTGTGTCGGCGGGGAGAAAGTGGTGATTCGACTGCTGCCCCAGGAAAATCCCTTCACCAGCATTCAGGAATTAGGCTTTACCCCCAAAACCCTAGAAATTTACCAAAGTTGGCTGCACCAGCCCCAGGGCATGATTATTTTCACCGGACCAACGGGTTCGGGGAAAACCAGTACGCTTTACACCAGCCTCCAAAGTGTTTCCACAGAATACGTGAATGTAGTGACAGTGGAAGATCCGGTGGAATACGTATTATCTCGAATCACCCAAACCCAAGTACATGAAACCGCAGGGATGACGTTTGCCGCTGGGCTACGGGCCATTTTGCGCCAAGATCCTGACATTATTATGGTGGGGGAGGTGCGGGATCATGAAACGGCTGAAACCGCCGTTCGGGCAGCCCTGACTGGGCACTTGGTATTAACCACGCTCCACACCAATGATGCGGTTAGCGCGATTCCTCGCCTGAAGGATATAGGCCCGGACCCTAGCTTGCTGAGTGATGCCCTCTTGGGGATTGTGGCCCAGCGTTTGGTGCGGAAGGTCTGCCTCCACTGTGCCGTGCCCCATCCACCAACTCCATCTGATTTGAAGTTACTGCAAATTGATTATGATGAGGCCAATCCTGCGGCTTGGCGTAAGGGTCAGGGATGTGCCAAATGTTTTGGCTCCGGCTATTTTGGACGGGAAGCGGTGATTGAGTTGCTCAATGTGGATGATATGGTGCGACAAATTATCTATGAAGGGACGTTGACCCAGTTGCATCATTATCTGCATGATACGGGGTTCGAGTCATTTCGGCGGGCGGCGATCGCCAAAGTCACGGCAGGCATCACCACCATGGCAGAAATTCGCCGAGTCTTGCCCTATAGTGCGCTCCATTCCAAACAACGGATGCCGCTAAACGGCACCAAACCCTATTTGCCGCTGCTAGACACCAGCCCCAGTTAAGGGATTTGCTTGAAAATAAAATACGAGAAAAAGGCCGGGGCTAATGGCCATGGTGGGGGCTGGAGCCAGAGGCATAGGCCCCTGGTTCTGGAAAAAAGGGAGTTTCTTCTAGCGTCACCGTCAACCCCATTTTCTCCAACAGGTGCTTCAGTACTGGGTCAGGGCTGAGGCGGAGCCAGGTAGCGGTCACTTCAAGGGTGACATGGCGATTACCAAGGTGATAGGCGGCTTTGAGCAAGGCTAGGGGGGTACTGGCGGTGACGGTCATCACGGGTTCGGGCTGGGCGACGATCGCCAAAATGGCCTCGTGGGTTGCTGTGGTGAGGCGATCGCCATCCTGCAACACCGTTCCGCGAGGTAGACGTAAATATATCCCTTGTTTCATCATCGGCGATGCAGCCACATCAGTTGGTTCCGAGGGGTCCAACCACGCCTCAAAATAATGTCGGGTTTTTATCCGCTCCTCTGCGGTCAGGGTCAGGGTCAGCACGGGAACCGCTTGAACCGGGTCAACGGTCCCACGGGGAAGATACTGGGTAAAAATTAAGGGTGTTAATTGAACGGACATCGGCAACCCAAGGATGGCTTAAGGATGGGAAGAGAACAGTGGAGTCATCATAACACTCAACCACCATCGGGATCAGGGCGATCGCCCTCCCCCCTAATAGCTCCCTAGGTGCGGAAATTGCGATCGCCCCCACAGCAAAAACCGAACCTGTTCCTACTAGGGAAATTGATAGTTTAAAATATGCGGTATCCGGCATGAGGTAGGGAAAAAACATGGCAGCAACCGATTTCAAAGACTATTACTCGGTTTTAGGTGTCAGCAAAAGTGCAAGTGCAGATGATATTAAACGAGCCTATCGTAAGCTGGCCCGAAAATATCATCCTGACTTGAACCCTGGCGATCAAGTCGCAGAAGCCAAGTTTAAAGATGTCAACGAAGCCTACGAAGTGCTGTCAGATACAGATAAGCGTCGCAAATATGACCAGTTTGGCCAGTATTGGAAGCAAGCAGGCAATACTGGCGGGTGGTCCGGTGGAACCGGAGCCACGGGAGCCAACTTTGATAATTTTGATTTTGGGCGCTACGGTAGTTTTGATGAATTTATCAACGAACTATTGGGTCGTTTTGGTGGCGCTGCCCCCGGTAACGCCCCCGGTGCAGGCTATGGACCTCGTACCCGTACCCGCCAATCGCCCCCCGGTGACTTTGGCTTTGGGGACTATGGTCGCAAAGCGCAGTCCGGTGGCCAAGACGTGGAATCTCCCATCACGCTTACCTTTGCCGAAGCGTTCCACGGGGTACAGCAAAATCTCAAACTTGGCTCTGAGGTGATCAAAGTTCGCATTCCCCCCGGCGCTAAACCGAATAGTCGGATTCGAGTCCGGGGCAAAGGGGGACTTGATCCCTTCACCAAACAGCGCGGGGATTTGTATCTAATTGTGCAACTCAGTACCCACCCAATTTTCACCTTTGAGGGGGATCATTTAAGCTGCGACGTTCCCATTACCCCCGATGAAGCCGTATTAGGCGGAAAAATCACCGTTCCCACCCCCGATGGCTCAGTCACCATGAATATTCCTGCGGGAATTCGCTCAGGCCAAACCCTACGGCTGCGGGGCAAAGGATGGCCTACTCCGAAGGGAGATCGTGGCGACCAAATGGTAACGGTCGTTATTACTCCCCCCAAAACGATCAGTAATTTAGAGCGGGAATACTACGAAAAACTGAGAGCCAATCGGAGCTATGATCCCCGGAGTCATTTTTCATCGGCCCGTCTCTAAGGTAATTTAAGGGCTGGTCAGCGGCAAAAGTCGCCTCAGCCGCAAGTTTTGATGGAGATCATTAACCCCGTAGCTTTAGTTACAAAATCCTAATACCAGCTTTGTTACGCTAACACAAGTACTCTGGAAAGGATTTTAATGCATTGTGAGTTCCAATCATGTCCAGATTGTTGAGGGAAACCCGCACCTGCGATCGCTACTCGGTTGGCATTTGCAGCAGGTGGGTTATGTGGTCCGTCAGTGTGCGGACTTGAAACAGGCCAGGGATGTTGTACGAAATCATCAAGTAGACCTGGTGATTTTGGATTCGGATATGCCTGACGGAGATGGGATCGAATTTTGTCGCTGGCTACGAGTGCAAGCTCCAAGCCTGGTTCTGGTTTTGTCGGCTCGCACGACGGAATCGGATATTGTGGCAGGATTGAAGGCAGGAGCCGATGATTATTTAACTAAGCCGTTTGGAATGCAGGAGTTGCTAGCGCGGGTAGAGGCCCTAATGCGTCGTCATCGAACCGTGACAGCCCCAGCCTCCCTCAACTACGGTGACATTAATATTGATTTAGTCCATCGCCGCGTCCGCCTCAACAATGAGTTTGTGGACCTCACCCCCCAAGAGTTTAGCTTGTTATACGTATTAGCCCAGGCAGGTGGCACAGCCCTTAGTCGCACTGAACTGTTGCGGCGGGCATGGCCGGATGCGATTGATAATCACCGTACCGTTGACACCCATGTGTTATCCCTCCGCAAAAAGATTGAAGCCGATCCACGTCAACCCAATGTGATTCAGACGGTACGGAATGTTGGGTATCGGTTTAATGTCGATCGGTTTACCCAAACCGTTAAATCCATGGAAAATGTGCGGCCCTTGCCGAATGTATCCTCTAATGTAACTGCCTCTATTTCTCCGTAACCGTTGACTTAGAGGCTACCATTTAATTAATTCCATTTAATTAATTCCATTTAATTAAATAGTTAAGGGCGAGTTGGAGGCAGTCTTTTGAAATTGCTCAAAGTCTTTGGCCGAAAGGGGATGACTCGTTAAATAGCCCTGGATAATATCGCACTGATGCTGTAGAAGAAACTGACGTTCGCCATCTGTCTCAACTCCTTCGGCGACAACTTCTAGGTGGAGATGATGGGCCATTTGAATGACCGCTCTGGCGATCGCTGCATTCGTCGCATTCCGGTTAACATCACGCACAAAACGCTGATCCAACTTAATGATATCGAATGGGAAATGCTGTAAGTATCCGAGAGACGCATAGCCAGTGCCAAAGTCATCAATGGCAATTTGAACATTTAACTGCTTCAGTTCCTGTAAACGGCCAATGGTACGGTCCACATCCTGCATGAGGAGAGATTCTGTCAGCTCTATCTCCAAGCATTGAGGGTCTAACCCTGTGGTGGCTAACACTTGACCAATCCGCTCCATCAGATGGGGATGATGAAACTGCAAGCTAGAAATATTAATGGCAATTCGTAACGGAGACAAGCCAGTCGTCTGCCAGGTCTTGGCTTGGGCGCAAGCCGTTTGAATCACCCACTGATCCAATAAGATCATAAACCCCGTTTCTTCAGCTAGGGCCATAAACTCGGTGGGGGCAACCATGCCAAACTGGGGCGATCGCCATCGAATCAGCGCCTCAGCCCCCACCAGAATACCAGAAGCCATGGCAAACTGGGGCTGGTAGTACAACTCAAACTCAGCCTGTTCCAATGCTTGATACAAATGGGACTCGCGCAGATGGGATTGGATACGCAGAGGGGGCTTACCGGAACGAATCGACTCAACCGCAGGTGGGTGCAAATAGTCATGAATCGTATACGCTTGCCGCACCATGGCCTGTTTATTTAAACGGGCATGAATCGCGTCCAACAACTCATCGCAGGTAAAGGGCTTAGTGATATAGTCGTCAGCTCCCATGACCATCGCTTTCCGAAAAGCGGCTCGCTCAGTTTTGGCCGTTAAAAAAATCACAGGAATGGCAGCGGTTTGCAAATTCTGGCGGAGTCGTCGCAGCACTTCGTAGCCATCCAAGCCCTGCATCACAACATCACAAATAATAAGGTCAGGGACATATTTTCCCGCTAAATGTAAACCATTACTCCCATTCTCAGCACTGAAGACCTGAAAATCATCATTTTCAAGTAAGTCAATCAGCAGGTCGCGGACATAAATTTCGTCCTCGATCACCAAGATGGTTTTGCTCACAGATAGCCCTCCCCCATACGATTTTCAATCAAGTACTCCCCGATGGACTTCAGAAAGTCCCATAAAACTGTTAAAAACTCCCTTGAATAAACAGAAAGTCATTTAATTTACCGACTGAAATCCCTGAACAATCGGGAAGGTTCACAACCTAAGGTCACTTTAACGGACTCGGCCCCTAGGGTATAAATGGTGGTTGATGACAAACTAGAGTCATGCTTCACCAACACCAGTCTTACAGATGACTATCATTCATTCTTACACATTGGCAAGAAACACCAATTAGAATATGACTGTATAATCATCTATTTCCCTAATGCACTTCAAATTCATCAAAACTCAGAGCCATTCGCCATCAGGAAATCGTAATCATATAGCCATTTCTCCATGGTTTAGGACAAGTTATCAACTAAGGAATTACTTGAACATAGAGAACCAGAAGGGAGGTGCTGAACACAGACTGCTCTCCTTTTTTAGTATTTTTTGGTTGCCAGATTCCCTAAAACGAAAGAAGAAGCCAAAATAATGTTTGGCTTCTTCTTAATTGTTGAGCTAAAACAAATTTAGCTTGTGGGGCCTAGCAAGTGAAACCCATCGGCGGTGAGATTCACCCACATAGATAGATTAATGTTCTAGATTAATATTCTATCAACTAACTTGGCTAAAGCCCAAAACTATGTGAGCACACGGGTGACTCTAACATCGTATTCTGTGGCTTGGGGATATTCAGACGCGGCTCGACCTCGTGCAGTGGAATTCGCAGTGTATTTTGACTCAGCATCAATTTCGTAGCGGGCAGAATGGAGATGCGAGTGGGAACTGGTTGGTGCATCAAATTCACAGATATCCACAAACACCTCATACTTATGGCTCATCGTGGGACCTCCTTGTCCGTAGAACAGACCATAGATTTTGATTAAGGTCAGTATAAGAAGATTAGGGGAGGTCTGGATCATCTGCTTAATATTGCGCTATTAAGCCCTACACTTTGCAATAGGTTGTTGCATTCTAAAACATTATGTCTGTAGGGGATGAATGGTTTTCTGTCCCAGAGGCTCATTCTAAAAAAAACACGAAATGCAGCCCAGTGAACCATAGTAAGCCCCCACTTCAAATAAATCACGCGATCCCGTAAATCCTTGTAGCAAAAAAAGGAGGAGGGCGATCGCATTCAAAATCCCATGGACCTTACGCCAGCGCTGCTGTTTATCTTGATAAATATCTGGAACAATGGCCATGGAGAAAATCATCAGTAGCGCGGCTGTGATGCCAATGTAGTAATGGGATAAGTACCATTCATACCCTCGGCGATAGACCTCTGGTTGACAGCCTAAAATAATTAGCCCCATCCCTGTGAGGGTGGCAAAAATCCCCCGCCAGATTTTTTTTCTGGCCCGATACAGGCAGCCATAGGCTGTTGGGGTCAAAATAGCCATTAACCCAGCAAAGACGATACGTCCGCGTTCCAAGCTCCACGTTTGGGTTGTGATATTGGCCGCGATCGCATAGCCTAAACCCAACAACGCAACCGTAACCACCGCTGTCGTCAGCCATCGCCCCAGTTTCAGATGTTCAGGACCAACGATGGGAGCAATTTTACTTTTGGTATTTTGCCCTATTTGTAAACGACGTTGGCGAGTTTGCCAAGCAAAGTAAACCACCACCCCAATCAACGGGAAAACCCCTGCTACCGCCAAAGTAGGATGGATTAAACGCATAAATTCTTTGAAATCCATACCATATCCTCAATCAAACCTTTTCTTTCAATCGCTATAGCTATAAGCAACCACATCACATATTAGTTATTAGGTATGGCGGCAGATCCTTTAGCCGTTACCTGCGGAGGCAGAGTTTGTCCACCTAGGAGTGGTTTTAACCACCACCTGAAAACACGCTAAACCTATACTTCACGCCGCCACAAAAATGGAGTAACCGCGCTATAGCCCCCATTGTAGTTTCCAATCCCGACCTGCAAAAAAAGAGGGAGTAGTAACACTACATCCCCAAGATATCTACGTATTTATTAAAAGACAATCCACCAGCGCAGCTATGAAGAAGGACTAAGTTAGTCCCAAGTCACGCTGGCGATCGCATTAGTTGTTTAGTTGTTATCTAAAAACTGCTGGAATTGACCAATAGCGGCGCGACCGATGTTGAACAGTGCCCAACTAGCCGCGATCGCGATAGGTAACAACACGACGACAACCCGAATATCCATGTTTAACCCCCGTCAAAAAATGACTGCGTCTCATTAATTAAACTCTGCACACCCCATTTTCCGATGAAATGACCCATTTGACTAGCCTGTAGATAGATAGGCTTAACCACCGGACCTATCAAAATCCTAAATCAGTCCCGCGATTAGCATGAACTAACGCCAATTTCTGATAATGGCGAGCATGGTCTATCAGCTCTGCCACCTCCGAATCAGCAAGGCTCCGCAAGGGTTTGGCCGGAATGCCAAGGGCCAGAGTGCGGGACGGAATATCTTTAGTCACCACCGACCCCGCACCAATAATAGACCCCGCGCCTACTGTTACCCCATTGAGCACAATGGCCCCAATGCCAATTAAACTCCCCATTTCCACCGTAGCACTATGAATCACGGCCCGATGCCCTACCGTGACATAATCGCCCAGCATAGTGGGAAGACCCGGATCACCATGCAATACCACCCCGTCTTGCACATTGGTGTACTGACCAATCACAATACGCTCCACATCTCCACGCAGGGTTGCACCGTACCAAATACTTGCCCCTAGGGCAATCTCGACATTCCCCATAACAACAGCATTGGCGGCAACAAATGCAGCCTGGGAAAGATCGGGCGGCGACCAAAATGTGGGCGATGGCATCGGGGACATAGGCAATAAAAAAGGAAACAATTAGCTAGAAGCCACTCAAGAACCTTGGAATCTGGGAAATGTGTGGGGGAAACGCACCCCCAAGCATAGCCATCTCTAGACTTCATTTACATTTTGTAACCATCCTGAGGGTTACGCCTGCCTAAAGATTCAGCCCTTTGCGAAGATGGATCTTAACGTTCCATCGATTAAATTGGGCTTGCTCCTGGAATTGACATGGAAACCCTGAGATAGCCCAGCTACAATAGAATTAGCTGAGAATCAGCCGGGTGGGCACATTCTACGTAAACTTAATAAAAAATTTGTGATGAGTATATCTTTACAATACCCCATCTTTGGACCAGAAATTCAGTGTCCCCATTGTCGTCAGACCATTGTGGCGCTTACGTTGACGGATACTTACCTCTGTCCTCGCCATGGAGCGTTTGAGGCCGATCCGAAGACCGAAGATTTAGTTCACTTACAATCAGGACGACATTGGCGACAGTGGAATAATGTGTGGTATCGACAGCATACCCACCCGGATGGGATTCGATTTGAAATTCATGAAGCGCTGGATCAGCTTTACACCCAGGGGTATAGGGCAACCCGTGTCATCATTGCAGATCGCTATAAGACCCTGATCAATACCTACTTGGAGCGCAGTGCGCCCTGGCGCGGCAAACCCGATGATCCAATCCATCCGCGATTATATGGACTTCCCGTTGAGTTTAGTCCTAGCGCTAAGGATGATCCCCGGTGGGATGTGATTAACTTTGACCTCGATAAGGAGCCAGGGACTCCCTCCCGTCATCCCCATTCGTGGCGTTTATTTGAATAGGACGATGGCGTAAGCGGCTTGAGTCGGGCCATTAAAGCGGCAGAATGGGATTGGCACACCAGATTTTGGTTTGAGTACTAGGTTATTGTTATGGCCCGTATGCACCATATGTCTATCCGGACAGCAAATATTCACCGGGCGATCGCCTTTTACGAAAAATTAGGGTTTTGCGTGGGCGAACGGTTTACCACAGGTATCACGTTAGCCTGTTGGTTGGAAGGTTTAGGAGGGCGCATCGAGCTAGTACAGGTGCCTCTCCCCCATTCCACGGCTGACGCTTTTGGGGATGAGCATTACACTGGGTATTATCACCTGTCATTTGACTTAACCGATGAAGTGGATAGTCTGCCCACATGGCTAAATCAGGTAAAGCAACGGTTTAGTGAAGGGGAGGATGATAATATGGCGATTTCCTTTACCGTGCTTTTACCGCCGACCCAACAAATTATCGGGGACTCCGTATATGAAGTCGCCTTCCTTGCCGATGCAGATGGCTTACCGTTAGAGTTCATTCGGGTTTTAGGGCCAGCTCCTCCCGCCAGTGGTTGATGGAGAGGGTTTCAGTTCAGATTATTCATTTCCATTGCTTATCCACCTAGCGGACTAACACAACCCATGACCCATCCAGCGAACGAGGGATTCACCGACAATTGGGGCTATCTGAAAACTGAACTGACTTGGCTCGATCGGATGTTGATGATGGCCTTAGCCCGTTATCGCCAAGAAAAGAAGAGTGTGGACCGCATCGCCCAGTCCCCAGCGGATCAGGCCAGCAGCCATTGGTGGAAAGGGGTGGTGTCGCTGGATGGCAATATTGCTTACGATGAGCATCGACCATCGGCCCCCATTAATGGCCATCGGTCAACCAAACCAGGAGATAGCAGCACTGGGGGGCAATCGGCCCAACCCCAGCCCCAACCCCAAGCAAAGCTAGGCTATCAGCAACAATTGGATTTACGGATTCAGGCTAGTAAACGCAACGGTGTGACCTTGGCCCTGCCGTGGTTGTGCGATCGCCTCAAGCTCTCCTTATTCGAGAAGAACTTGATTCTAATGGCATTGGCCCCGGAAGTGAACCGTCGCTTTGCCCGACTGTATCGTTACTTACAAAGCCATGATGATCATCTTGTGTCGGATTTACCGTCCGTGGAATTAGTCTTACGGCTGTTATGCCGCAATGACCAAGAATGGCGACGGGCGCGGCAGCAACTCAACCCCGATGCAGCCCTGATGACCCACAATTTGGTCTTATTGCTGTACCAATCCCATGACCCGTTTTTGAACGCCACCATTCGATTAGCCGATGAACTAGTAGACTGTTTGCTCGCGGAAGATCCGGACCCCAATGCCCTAGAAGCATTATTGACGGTAGATGAGCCATCGGGGGTCGATCCCCATCAGTGGCCCGCTCCCCATTTATTGCCTGTTAATTTTTCCAATCAATTGTCTGGAGATACGGCCAATCCAACCCGGTTAACCCACCCAGACAGCACAGATAACATCACGCTCCAAACGGATGCCTTAGCAACGGATGAGGAGACTGATGGGCTTGACGATCATGGCATCCGGCCAGAAGCAGAGACCGATGGGATCGTGGATGTTAACCATGATGCAGATGACAGTTCAGAGAACGGGGATGGGGAAGATGGTCCGACAACCCAGGGGCTTGACAGGACCAAGGGAAGTCCCATTGGCCATGACTCAACCGATGACCAATGGGCACCCACCTGGGGGGATTTAGTCCTACCTGCCCCCCTCCACCAATCCCTACGGCACCTGACCCAGCGATTTCGCTTGCACAAGACGGTCAACCAATTCTGGTCAGAGCAGTCCCCCAAATTTGCGGCCCAGCCCCCAGGCTTGGTCCTTTTGTTTGCTGGTCCTAAGGGAACGGGCAAAACCTTAGCTGCCAATATTTTGGCCCATGACATTGCTGATTCCCTCACCTGCGTTCACTTAGCCGAGATCATGCAGGCGGACTACCCAATGGTCATGGATGAAGTGGAGGCAGCCTGTCCGTCTGTGGTGTTAATTCAGGCCGCAGAGCAATGGTTGCGATCTTCGGCCTCTGTGCCCAGCGCCCGTTTATCCCAGTTTTTCGCCCAACGACGACGGCACCCTGGCCTCACTATTTTCAGTGTGGAACGGGTAGAATCGGTGGCCCAGGGTTGGCGGCAGCAGATACACCCTATTTTTCACTTCCCCTTACCCGATGCAACAGCACGCCAAATCCTCTGGCGGCAAGCCTTTCCGCCTAAATTAAAACTAGGGCGGACGATTGACTGGGATGCCCTCAGCCAGATTGAACTCAGTGGGGGAGTGATTGGGGCGATCGCCCACGATGCCATAGTACGGATGGTGGCCGATAATGCCAAGACGCTGAAATTGCAATACTTACTGGAAGCGCTGCAATGGCATCATGTACCCAGTCGGCAAATTAAATTGTTACAAAATGCGGCACGTCCTAGCCGTTCTCGCCCCAAAAACCGCCGTTCTGATCCTAAAGCCACCACTGCGGCAACTGCGGACTCTAAGGCTAAATCTAAGGCTAAGGCTAAATCTAAATCCAAGGACAAGCCTAAGACGGCAAAATCTGATGGAGCAGCGCTTTCAGCCGCAACCATTCCCCCAGCACACTCGGCGACAACGTTAGAATCGTCCCAATTGCCAGGGGTGCCAGGGGAAGCGGCCCCATCATCTGGGGCACAACCTGCTCCCGCTCTGGCTCAGCCCCCAACTCAGGTCAAACGGGGTCAGAACCAGCCCACCGATGTGGTGACAGCAGACCATCATGCCGATGCAAATGTGTAGCTCTCTGCGCTAGTCACAGACCAGCCGTTGGAGTCGTCGTTTAAGTCTAGTACTTTTTGGTGGTAATCCAATAGGCTGGAGCGGTGGCCAACACTGATATAGACGATGTTGAGCGATCGCAATTTTTCATAGAGCATTCGTTCATTAGCCACATCTAAGGCACTGGTGGCTTCATCCAAAATGGTGTATTTGGGCTTAGTCAGCAATACCCTGGCAAAGGCGAGTCGCTGTTGTTCCCCTAGGGATAAAATGGTGGCCCAGTCAGCTTCCACATCTAAACCTCCCACCCGTTCAGCCAATTGCCCCAAATTAACCTGTTGCAAAACGTGATGAATTTCATCATCAGAACTAGTGGTGAAACGATTAGGATAAATCACTTGATCGCGCAAGGTTCCTAATAACATATAGGGGCGTTGGGGTAGGAAAAACATATTGATTATATCGGGACGTTGGATCACCCCTTGACCATTTGTCCACAAACCAGCGATCGCTCTCAAAAGGGAACTCTTGCCACAACCGCTCGCCCCCACAATTAATAGATGCTCATTTTCTGCCAGTTCAAGCGACAAGTCCTTGACCAATGTGCGCTCCTGATTAGGGGTGTGAAGGGTGAGGTTCTGGAATTCTAAATAGGGGGTAATGTGAGTCTCAATTTGCTTCTTCGGATCATAAATTTTGAGCAAACTTGATATACCATGATTCGGGTTAAATCCATTCCTATCTAGACCATTTTTCTGGCGAAGATCTATCTCAATTATCTCCTGAACATCTGGGATACTCACCTTTTCGTAGAAGGCACCTAAGCGCACAATACTTGCGGCAAATTTAGAAATAGATTCAATTTGATTGGTAATCAAAGATAATGCACCGAGGATTTGAAAAAAGGCAAAGTATGCTTGACCAATCGTGCCAAAATCAGTTTTTCCAGAAAAGTATAGGGGGGCAACAATCATGTAGGGAACAATCCGTGTGAAGTAGTTGTATCCCACTTGAAATAAGTCAATTAATGATTGCCAAATAATCAATAGATCAGCATTGCGGAGAGCAATCATTAGGCGACTAATCACCTGTTGTTGCTCTAAGGGTTCACCTCGATAAAAAGCGATCGATTCAGCATGATCTCTAACATGAACCATGCCATAGCGAAAGTTGGCTTCTAATCGCAGTTGATTATAATTAACCCGAATAAGACGTTGCCCTACGAAAATGGCGATCGCTGTCCCCAAAGAGGCATAAATAATCAGCCCAAAGGTTAGGATCTTAGAAATACTAAACAAGACCACTGTAAACGATAAAAGCGTCAGTATTGAGTCCAGCACATCGAGTAAAAATTGCAATGTGGTATCGGTGAAAGACTTGATATCTTCGGTGATTCTCTGATCAGGATTATCAATTTCCGTATTAGCAGCATTGGAATCTAGTTCGTAATAAGCCCGATTGGAGAAATAACGCTTCAAAAATAGTTTAGTTAACCATTCCCGCCAGTATAAAGCTAGTTTTAAGCGGATATAACGGTACAAAATCACAATCGGAACAGCGAAAACAATAATAGCAGCATAAATCCAGAGAAACTGCCAAAATACTGGTTCTTCTTTTTGGTTAAGCGCCGTTTCTAAAAAACGGAAAACATAGCTAATGGCTACATTCATCCCGTTCACAGCAAAAGAAAGAAACAATAGGCAAGATAGTAAAAACCACTGTCGCCACCGCTGTTTAAGTGGATGGCGATAAACACACACAACACCACCACAAATACCCAGACTACCCAAAGCAATTAGGGGAATCGAAGACTGCATTAATCCATTGACTCGTGTCAACAGTTGCTCTGCAACCTGGGCAAAAAACTCCGGAAACAAGGTATTACCTACCAGCGTCAATCCCACCGTCAGGACAAAAGTAAAGGCAACAACGGCAATCACCATCATTCCCAACAATCCTAAAAATGTGCGAGTTCCTTTCGGACCAATGGGATAGAAATACGGTTGGGCAATTTCAATAAATCGATTTAAAAGTTGACGATTAAACTGAAATTGTTGCTTAGAGGAAATGGATACCGCCATAAAAAGCTGGAATAAGAAATAGGTCGGATGGATGCTCAGCCCACGAAGGTTCCAAAAACTGGTATCGTGTTCTTTTTCTCCTTCCTAGTTTTCCGCTTATTAATCCGGAGAATGTTTGCAACCATTCAAGCCAAAAGCTAAACGGTTGGATCAAGAAAATGCGGCGATCGTGTTTTAGTGATAATCCTGGGATCAAATCTGCTTAAATCAAGGCAGAGAATAAAAAACCCGATGTATTCAACATCGGGTCATTGCTCTGTTAATCTTATTTTTATTATTCCCCGTTTATCAGCGACTTAAACATTTAGGGATCGTTGTGGCCCCCTTCATTCGGGCATAGCCCGTCATCCCCTTGCGGGTTATCTAGTCTTAGACAATCCTTAACGACCGATTTCCGCTGCATAATCGGGACAATAAATATGAATGGCAGCCACATTGACTGCCGCATCAAACCCAGCGGGTAAGCCCCCCTCCGCCTGAAGCCTACGGATATTATTCATGGATTCCCCTTCCCTGAGAGAGGCACAAACCGCTTGCCCATAGCCTCCCACCGCTGCGGGTTCTAAGGCAGCGGCAAAGGATAGGGTTTCTTCATTGGCAGCGGCGGTGAACGCAGCCCAAAACCGTTCATCCGTAGCGCTCCAATCTGGCGCTTCGGGCACCGCTTCATCAACCCCCTGGAAATCCTCACAAACACGGGTCAATGGCACCATTGCACCCGTGCCATCGTTAATCCAACGTCCAGACCGATCCCGTTGTCCCATATTACAAAGACCGGGAAGATGAGATGGCGATCGCCCGCCCCCCAGATTCCCCTCTGGATTTGGATCGGAAGGGGCATTGGCATCAACACTGGAAGCTTGGACGAGGCTGGGTTGGCAAAACCACCCGATGATGGCGATCGCCACTCCCCACCCACCCCTTGGTCCCATGACGAAACGCCCCCTTTCCCGATGGCTCAGCCGTACCCTATTCAGGGAGTAATCCTGGTGCAGCCTTTGACCACCATGCCAAAGCATAGGGTTGGAGATTTTCATTGACTTGTTCCTCATATTCCACCCGAATCTTATAGCGTCCGGTTTCAGGCAGTTGGTGGAAAATGTGTTCCACGCTATCGACCTCGCTAATGGATGACCAGATGCTATCGTTTGTGTCATCTTCATCTGCGGGCATCAGATAAAGATTCAAATCGTTCAACCCGTTCTCCTCAAATACTTCGTCTACATCATATTGATCATTATTGTTCCCATCTTGCAGCCTAACTTGACGGGACCAAGCCAAGGTAATGGAAATATAACTTTCAGCTTGTAACTCTGCATCAATCATATAGTCCCGATATTCGGGATTCTCGTCCGAGTCTGAGGCAACGGTGTTGTAGTCCCAACCCATAACCGGAACGGGGGTATCAGGGGACCACTGCCCCGCATTAAACTGTTGATAGGCGCGGTAGGCGTTGAGGTGTCCGGTACCCAAGTCGGAACTCATGGGTAAAGTTGGGTCGGTGTAGGCATCGGAATCGAGCCAAGTGAAGTTGCGATGGGTCAACACGGTGCGGGTCATGCCTAGCAGCAGTCCATCCCCCTGATCTTCAACTTTATCGGCGGAATTCATTAACACCACCTTCATCACTTGGGGATTACGGCTATCTAGGCTCCAATGGGGCGCATTGTTGAAGAGTTGGCGATCGCCAAATTCCTGTAGCAAAGCCACCGTAGCCGTTACATGGGGAGCGGCAAAGCTAGTGCCCGTTTGCCGAATCACCTGACCATCGGGGTTAAACATTTGCAGGCGGGTTCCAGGGGCAACAATATTGATCGAACGACGACTGCCCACATTAGTTTCCAACTCAGGATTACCCCCAATAATCGTTTGGGGTTCGCTACTGAGGCTAGAGTAATCCACCTTGGTAAAACGCCCATTCACTTGGGTGGAGTTGGCCACAGTCAAACCATTAAAATGATCCGTCGGAATGGGAAT
>JAYKIC010000345.1:0-7122 GCA_035284985.1 Leptolyngbyaceae cyanobacterium | reverse complement strand
CCCGTCGCAATCTGGAATTGACCCAAACCTCACGGGATGGCACCTTTCACGGATCGCTGCTGTGGGCACTGGACCGCACCGTCACCGCCATGGGGGGACGGGCACTCCGCCGCTGGCTACTGCAACCCTTACTAAAAATTGACGCGATCAACGCCCGGTTGGACTCGATTCAAGAACTGATCTCCAACGGTCCCCTGCGCCAAGACTTACAGGCAATGCTGAAGCAAATCTACGACTTGGAGCGGCTCACGGGTCGGGCTGGGTCCGGTACTGCCAATGCGAGGGATTTGGTGGCCCTAGCCGATTCCCTCATCCGCCTGCCGGACTTGGCCCGACTAGTAGCCTACGCCGAATCCCCCTACCTGAAAGCGGTGCAGACCGTTCCCCCTCGATTAGAAGAACTCGGCTTGCACCTGCGGGAACACCTCGAAGACAATCCTCCTCTCTACCTCACCGAAGGCGGTTTGATTAAACCGGGGGTGAATGCCCAACTGGATGAAATGCGGCAGACCATCGCCGATGACCAGCGATGGATTGCGGATTTAGAGAAAATTGAACGCGATCGCACCGGGATTTCCACTCTCAAAGTTGGGTTTAATAAAACCTTTGGCTACTACATTGGCGTTTCCCGCGCCAAACAGGATCAAGTCCCCGCTAACTATATCCGCAAACAAACCCTCACCAACGAAGAACGCTACATCACCTCGGAACTGAAGGAACGGGAAACCCGCGTCCTCAACGGTCAAGGGGAAATCAACCAGTTTGAATACGACCTGTTCGTCGAACTCCGCAACGATGTTGCCGACCATGCCGGACCCATTCGGAAAGTAGCGATGGCGATCGCCGCCCTCGATGTCCTCGCCGCCCTCGCCGAAATTGCCATCTACCAAGGCTACTGCCGCCCCACCCTCGTCCCCACCCGCCAGTTGACGATCGCAGACGGTCGCCACCCCGTCGTCGAGCAATCCCTACCGTCAGGATTCTTCGTGCCCAACTCCGTTGATATGGGTGATGGCGTGATGGAGTCGGGGAGAGAGGGCGTGGGGGAGTGGGGAAGTGATGGAGTATCGGATCAATCCAAAATCCAAAATCCAAAATCCAAAATCCAAAGTCCCGACCTCATCATCCTCACTGGCCCCAACGCCAGCGGCAAAAGTTGCTATCTCCGTCAAATCGGGCTGCTGCAACTAATGGCGCAGGTGGGTAGCTTTGTTCCGGCCCAGGGGGCGACCTTGGGGGTGTGCGATCGCATTTTTACCCGTGTTGGCGCAGTGGACGACTTGGCCACGGGGCAGTCCACCTTCATGGTGGAGATGAACGAAACGGCTAACATTCTCAACCACGCCACGGAGAACTCCTTAGTGTTGCTGGATGAGATTGGGCGCGGCACCGCTACTTTTGATGGCTTGTCCATTGCCTGGGCGGTGGCGGAATATTTGGCCCAGGAATTGCGATCGCGCACCATTTTTGCCACCCATTATCACGAGTTGAATGAATTAGCCTCCCTGCTGCCCAACGTAGCCAATTTCCAAGTGACGGTGAAGGAAATGCCGGACCAGATTATCTTCTTGCACCAAGTGCGTCCCGGTGGAGCCGATCGCTCCTACGGTATCGAAGCAGGACGGTTGGCGGGATTGCCAGCCACCGTAATTCAACGGGCCAAGCAGGTGATGGGGCAAATTGAACAGCACTCCCACATTGCGGTCGGTTTGCGAGGAGAAGGTGATCCGATTGCGGTGTCGAAGGACAAAGTGTTGCAGAAAAACCAGAAGAAGGGGCGATCATCGCGGGTTTCAGAATCAGCGGCAGATGAGCAACTGAAGATGTTTTAGGAGGGCTTTGAAGGGAGCGATGACGCAACGCCACTCCAAATGCGTATCGCCCTCTTCTCTCACTCTGGAAAAATACAGAAAAACTTCTACGAACCACATGGTTGAAATAACTAGAGGGGGCTTATGGTAGAAATGGCCCATCATTTCTCGAATGATCATGACTGGATTTGAACCCTTGGCAGCGACGGCGCTTACGGCAGCAGCAACGGGACTGACCGAAATTGCGGTTGGTGTTTTTAGCGAAAAAGGGAGTGGACTGTTTGGGCGGATGCGGAGTGGTATTGATGAGCGCACCCAGACGTTGATCACCACGGCTTTTGGCAAGTATGTGGCGAACTATCAGGAACGGCACTGCAAGCTGAAGGTGTTGGGGATGCGTCGGCCTGTGGATTTGGAGGATGTCTACACGTCGGTGTGGTTGCTGGATAGTCAGGATATTCAAACACTGGAATCCATAGAGGCGTTGGAGAAAGCCTATCGGAAACAGGGACAGCGGCGGTTCAGTGGTACGCGCAAAGATGGAGCCAAACCAGGAGTAGTGCAGGCTCGTGCGGAACAGTATTTGATGGTGTTGGGCAGTCCGGGAGCCGGAAAATCCACCTTCCTTCGCAAGATTGGTCTGGAAGCGATGAAGGGACACAAGGGAGAATTGAAACACCGCTGTATTCCGGTATTTTTGGAACTGAAACGGCTGACGGAAAAATCCATTGATCTGAAGCAGCGGATTGTGGATGAATTAGAAACCTGCAATTTCCCCAGGGCCAAGGACTTTGCGGAACGGGCATTAAAGCAGGGCAAGCTGCTGATTTTGCTGGATGGGTTGGATGAGGTGCCCAGCGATAATCAGGGGAATGCGATCCAGGCGATTCAGAATTTTGTTGATCAGTACAAGGAGAACCGTTTTATTGCCTCTTGCCGGACGGCGGCCTATCGTACCCGCTTTCGTCAGTTTACCGATGTGGCAATGGCAGACTTTGATGATAGCCAAATCGAGCAATACATCACCAACTGGTTTAGCAGCCCAGAGGATCGGGAGGCGAAAAAGGCCCAAACCTGTTGGTCAATCCTGCAACAACCAGACAATAAAGCGGCCAAAGAACTGGCCCAAACACCCCTGCTCCTCACTTTTCTCTGTTTGGTCTATGGTCGCTCTCAGCGGTTTCCAGCAATTCGAGCACAGCTTTACAGCAAAGCCCTGCGGATTTTGTTGGAGGAATGGGCTGCCGATAAGGGCATTATGCAGGGGGATATTTATGAGGGATTGAGTACGGAGTTAGAGGAAGTGATGCTGGCGGAAATTGCTTGCACCAACTTTGTCAACGACCAGCTTTTTTTCACGCGGCGGGAGTTGGTGGAGGCGATCAAAAGCTTCTTAGCTAATACCCTGGACGCCCCTAAACATTTAGATGGAGAAGCGGTGCTGGATGCTATCGCGATTCAGCAGGGAATTTTTATTGAACGGGCGGAAGATGCCTATAGCTTTTCCCATCTGACGCTCCAGGAATATCTGACAGCTCAATACATTGTCGATCACCAACGATGGCAGCAACTCATCACCGACCACCTATTCGATCAGCGATGGCGGGAGGTGTTTCTATTGGTCTCCGGTTTATTGCGGGGCGGAGCCGATGAATTTCTCCAAACCATTGAAACCACCGCTGCGACTCAAATAAACACGCCGAAACTTCGGGGGTTGCTGCAATGGGCCGATGACATTACCCGTGGCTCTAGCAGCAGCTACCTTCCATCTGCCAAAAGGTTAGTCGCAATCTATTACGCCTTCGACCTTGCCAATCAACTTTGCCACAAGCTCGACCCTGACCTCGACCTCAATCCCGACCTCGACCTCAACATCCTTCTCGACCGTGCCCTTGACCCCAATGTATTCATCAACCACGCTGTCGCTGTCAATATCCGTCCTGCCCTCGTTCTCGCCCTTCGCATCGACTGCGCCGCTGCTGTCGATATCCGTCCTTCTCTCGACCTTACCCTCCGCATCCACCGCGATCGCCCCATTGGAAAAACTTATGAAAAACTGACGATTTTCACCGGAGTTGATTTTAGTCAGTTAGTATCCCAGTTAAATGATTTGAAAACCCAGGTTCCGAATCAGAATGATACGAGCGAAATACGTGTTAGCTTTGCTAACTCTATTCTAGAGTTTTGGTGTCAAGCCTTACATCTAAATCCAGATTTATTAACACCTTCAGATGATGAAATTAAAGCATTAAATAACTATTTTTATGCTAATGAGTTGATGATTAGGTGTAAAGAATCGGCAGTGCGAGTGTCGCCCCAAGTGTGGGCAGAGATAGATGGGCGAATGATTACGGCTAGAAACCTCTAGATTTTGGATTTTGGATTTTGGATTTTGGATTTTGGATTTTGGATTTTAGAAAATTACAAACAGGTCGTTAATATGGAAACTAAACTCATTACAATTCAGGTTAATGCTGAAGTTGCCTATATTTTTGAAACCACTTATGAAGGGCAACGACGTGAACCCGTTCAAGCACTTCGATACTTCAGTCGTTATTATAGATAAATGTCGATAAAATGAAATCATTACTGTTGTTTGACAGAGGAGCTTTCGGCATATGACTAATCGTGAGCAATTAATCCAAGAACTTGAAACGGTTCCCGATGAGTTGATTGAAGTGTTGCTTGACTTTCTGCGTCGTGCCAAAGCGACAGGAAAGAATCACCCATTGGCAAAATTTGCTGGCATTCTGACAAACTCAGAAGCAACAGAATTACAACAATTAATTACTAGAGACTGTCGGCAGGTTGATCAGGATGAGTGGTGAAATTGCACTTGATAGCTCCGTTGCAATCCGCTTCTTAAATGGAGATACAGTTGTTATCCAAAGAGTGTTAATGGTTCCAACAATAGTCTTACCAATGATTGTTGTAGGCGAGTTATTGTTTGGGGCAGAAAACTCGTCTCGTTCGTTGCAAAATTTGCCTCGGTATTTAGAATTTATTAATACTTGCACCAGCATACCGATTGGAAGAGCGACAGCAGAAATCTATGCACGCACCCGGTTAGCCTTAAAACGTAAAGGTCGTCCGATTCCCACAAATGACATATGGATTGCCGCTCAATGTTTAGAACACGACTGGATTTTGATAACAGATGATCAAGACTTTGGTTATGTTGATGGTCTTGCACTTGAGCGATGGTGAAAAATGAAGTCGTACAAATCTTATTTTGTTGCGGCGTTTATAGGGGCGATCGCATTGGAAAACTGTGAAGGGCGATCGCATTAGCAGAAGTGTAAGTGCGATCGCGCTGGGAAACGGTAAGGGCGATCGCTTTGAGGCAAAGTGAGGGGCGATCGCACTGGGAAACGGTGAGGGCGATCGCCTTCGAGAACGGTGAAGGGCGATGATTAAATGGAATACCAGCTCACTCCTCGATACAGTTCCTCAATGGCCACTTCCAACCCAAGGTGGCTTAACTGGATGCAATCCCCTGCCCGATAAATAACCTGATTCCAAGACGATTGTGATAGCTGACGGTGATAATATTCAACCCACATCTCCGTTTGGGAAATCAATAGATACTCACTTAATGAGCTTAATTGTTGATAGTCTTGAAACTTCTCGCTTCGATCAAAGGCTTCTGTCCCAGGAGACAGCACTTCTGCAATCAGTTGGGGATAACGCTTGATATATCGATCCTGACGATCTCGATGATCACAGGTAACAAAGACATCGGGATAATAATAGAAAGACTGTGCGTAGTTCACTTTGACATTGCCGGAGCGCACTTCACAACCCTGCTCTCGTACCTGCCGTCTCAATATCTCAATTAGGTTCAAACAAATCTCATCATGATCGTCGCTACCCCCCGCCATTGCATAAACTTGGCCGTGACGATATTCGTGGCGAATTGGGTTTTGCTGTTCCAATGCCAAATACTCCTCAGGGCTAAATCCAGATGGAATAGCAATCATAACGACATCTCTCAAATTCAGGACAAAGCTCTAAAGATAATGGCAACTAAAAGGCTAAATTTATGCATCACTCTACCTATTCTGACAGCGAAGCTGTTCTGGTATCAAGTCACCTTTCATATCGCGCAACGAATCCCCGGTTGAAGGAATCGGTTGGAGGGCAATACGTGCGATCGCACAGGCTAACCAACGCGGTTTATGGAGGCGTGGGAGGGCGATCGCATTGGAGAAACGTGAGGGCGATCGCCTTAGGTGAGGTGGGCGATCGCTTTCCCTAAGGAGAAACGGCGATCGCCCCTCTCAAAAACCGCCGCAGATGTACAATTGAAGATATTTTAGGACGTATAAATTGTCGAACCGTGACTGATTTACCGGATCTGGGGAACAATAGTGCCATGACTGTAACCCCAAGTAGATTGGTAGAAGAGCATCATGGCGCAAGAACCTGAACCCCATTCTCAAAATTGCGGTGATAGCCCTAGGGTATTACTTATTGATCTAGAAAACTGCCCCGCACAAATTAAGCAACTCCAACAAAATTTAGAACGATTTTCCCAAGTGGTGATTTGCTACGCTAGAACGGGCGCTAAAATTCCCCTGGACTGGTTAATTCCCCTAAGCTCCACTGTCAGCTCCAATCGATTGAAAATTTTTAAGATGACCAATGGGGGCAAAAATGCGGCAGACTTTGGGATTTGTTTTTTTGCAGGCGCTTTAATGCAAGAGTTACCCGCCAATACTCATTTTGTGATCATTTCTAATGACAAAGATTTGGATCATGTCATTCATTTACTGAAGAGTCAAGGCCGTTCGGCTGAACGGGTCGGTTCCCTCGAAAAAGACAAATCCATTACGGAAGACGCACCAGAAAACGATGTTAAGGAGGCAAATTCAGAGCCATCCTCCATAGCATCACCCCTTAACATCTATTGCGCCCACCTGATTACTTACAGTAAAAATCGACCTGCAAAACAAGATACCCTGCTGAACAGCATCAAAAATAAGTTTAAGAATACTCCAGTGGTTCCCCAGGAAGTATTGACATTATTAGTGAAACAAGGGGCTGTGAAGATATCTGAGAATAAGGTGGCTTATCACAATCAGAAAATTAAAGAGCTAGCAAATCAACCCTGAAAAAGCGATCGCCTCTTTCAATGTGAAGGCGCGATCGCCCTCATCTCCCTACCATTAATAAGCGCTGACTGTATGTGTTTAGCGTGACCCCCTCTAACTCCCCCTTGCAAAGGGGGAGGACCGGAGTTTCCCCCCTTTGCTTTCGCGAAGCGTGTCCGGAGGACGTAGGGGGATTAAGGGGGGTAAAGCCAGGGTTT
>JAYKIC010000344.1:0-3626 GCA_035284985.1 Leptolyngbyaceae cyanobacterium | reverse complement strand
GGCTGCCACCCCGGTAATTATCGCGGTAGTAGGGATCGTAATCGTCGCCAACAATGGTGCGCTTGATGGCACCAATAATGCCCTCTTGCTCTTCCTCGGTTTTGACGATTTGATAAACCTCTTGGTTTAACTCGTAAATCGCGTCTTTGAGGTCCGCTTGGGCGATGTCGATGCCGCGCTCATCGTTGCGCTGGAGACAATCCTTCAGTTCTGCCGATAGTTTTTCGATCCGGCGACGGTACTGGTTGGCAAATTGTAGGCCAAAATCTAGGGCCACTTCCCGCAATAGGCGTTCGGATTGGATGGTCAGCGCCTCCGCTTGATTGCGTTTTTCGATGCGATCGCGCCGTTCCCGATCAAAATCAGAAAACTGCTCCGCCTCCTGAATCATCTGCTTCACTTCCGACTCACTCATCGATGAAGCCCCCTGAATGGTGATCCCCTGCTCCCGACCAGTGGTTTTGTCCATCGCCGTCACTTGGAGAATCCCATTGGCATCCACATCCAGGGACACCGTAATTTGGGGCACACCGCGAGGGGCGGGGGGAATGCCCATCAGCTTAAATCGCCCTAGGGTTTTATTATCCGAGGCCATTTCCCGCTCACCCTGGAGGACGTGAACTTCCACCAAGGTCTGATTATCTTCCCCAGTGGAAAACACATCCGATCGCCGCACCGGAATCGTGGTGTTGCGGGGAATCAGCTTTTTCATCACACCGCCAATGGTTTCCAATCCCAGGGTCAACGGGGTCACATCCAACAGCAAAATATCCTTGATTTCCTGGTTGAGAATGCCCGCTTGAATCGCAGCCCCCACCGCCACCACCTCATCGGGGTTCACATTCTGGTTCGGCTCCCGATTGACAAAGGAGCGCACCACTTCCTGCACCATGGGCATTCGGGTGGACCCGCCCACCAATACCACTTCGTCAATATCATTCGGGTCAAACCGGGCATCCGTGAGGGCTTGTTGTAGCGGTTGCCGCAGTCGGTTCAGCAAGTCGCCACACAGGTCTTCAAATTGCGATCGCGCCAGCCTAGTTTCCAAATGCTTCGGACCGTCCGCTGTCGCCGTGATAAAGGGTAGATTGATATCGGTCACTACCACCCCGGATAGCTCAATCTTGGCCTTTTCCGCCGCTTCCATCAATCGCTGGAGAGCTTGGCGATCGCGCCGCAGATCAATCCCCTCCGCCTCCATAAATTGGTCCGCCAACCAGTCCACAATTTTACGGTCAAAATCATTGCCGCCCAACTGGGTATCGCCACTGGTGGACTTGACCTCAAACACCCCATCCCCTACCTCCATGATGGATACATCAAAAGTACCGCCACCCAAATCAAACACTAAAATTCGTTGGTTTTGTTGCTTCTCCAAGCCATAGGCCAATGCCGCCGCCGTTGGCTCATTGATAATCCGCTTCACTTCCAAACCCGCCACCCGACCCGCATTCCGGGTTGCTTGGCGCTGGGCATCATTAAAATAGGCCGGAACCGTAATCACTGCCCCCGTAATCGCTTCCCCCAAATAGCGCTCCGCCTCATCCACCAGCTTTCGCAAAATCATGGCCGAGAGTTCTTCCGGGGCAAACTCTTTTTCTAGTCGGGGACATTTGATTTTGATGTTGCCCATGTCATCCCGTCGAATGGTGTAGGGAACCCGTTTCGACTCAATATTTAATTCTCCATATTGCCGCCCAATGTAGCGTTTGACCGCAAAAAAAGTGTTCTGGGGATTCAAGACCGCTTGCCGTCGCGCCATTTGCCCCACAAAGCGATCGCCCTCCTTACTAAAGGCCACCACTGATGGCGTAGTTCGCATCCCTTCCGCATTGGCAACAACCGTTGGTTTGCCGCCTTCCATTACGGCAACAACCGAATTGGTGGTCCCTAAATCAATACCCACAACCTTACCCATGCGATGTGATGCTCCTCCACTCTTGTGCGCGATCATTCGTCAATGCTATCAATTAATATCGGTCTAATATTGTCGGTTAATAATATCCTCGATTAATTGTCTAGCTCATCAGGGAATCTGATCCCCTAATCCAGACACCCCGGACCAGAGAATGTTTAGAATTCTAACTTTAACTATTCTATCGTGTCTATATGATGTCTTAGATGCTGTTCAACGGGGAATCCCCATGATGGAGCGGATGGCGATGCCTCAAAACGGGCTGGCTAACCACAACATCAGCATCTCGGCGATCGCCATACATAATTTCACTGATACCTTGATGATGTCTTTGTAAACCGATGGAACAGCTAGTAAAAAACTCGGTAGTTTTGCCCCCAGCGTCTTTGTTATAACCTCAGTGAAGTTCATTAGGCTACCACCGCCTCCCATCGGTTACGGTATCCCTTGACGATGACGGATATTCTCCATCACTATTATTCCATCGCGATTACTACCCATGGCACAATCACCTAAATACATTGTTCATGTTGCCGATATACACGTTTCTGAAGAGTCGGGCATGGGCCGGATTGCATGGCATTGGAAACAAGCATTGATCGAACGGGGCTACGAATACGTCCACATTGGGCCAGAAGAAGTGGGCAAACTGCCCCACGGTGGTCTCTTCCCCTTCACCGCCCATCGCGCCTATGGCAAAATTCGCCGCCAGCGAGGTTATGCCCCCAGCTTTTTCCTGTTGCATGAAGCGGCATCGGGACCGTTCATGGGGGAGGATGTCCCCAGTGCCATTTTTAGCCATGGATTGGACCGTCGTTCTTGGGAACTGGCTAAAAAGCGGGGCCGAGAAGACTTGAATTTCAAAAACCGCCTATTGTTTCCCCTGTGGCGACTGCGCCCGTGCGATCGCGGTGTGAGCAAGGGCAATACCCTCCTGTTCAGCAATACTGAGGACATTGACTTTGCCGGACACTACTATCACCGTTCGCCCGAAGACATCATGGTGTTTCGCAATGGAGTCAATCCCCTGGATCTCACCGAACAGGATCAGTCCCCCACCCCACCCGTCACTGTAGGCTTTCTGGCATCCTGGCTAGAACGGAAAGGCATTTACACTCTGATCAATGCCGCCAAAATTCTCCATGAACAGGGCTTATCCGCCCACTGGCTGTTGGCCGGAACCGGGGGTAATTCTGACGCAATCCTCAATACCTGGCCCGACGATCTGCGCTCCGCCGTGGAAGTTATTCCCCGATTTGTCCGCAGCGAAGAGGCCAGCATTCTCGCCAAAATGAACATTTTTGTGCTACCCAGCTTTTTTGAAGGTCAGCCTTTATCCCTGCTGCAAGCAATGGAAGCGGGGCGCTGCTGCATCACTACCAACTGTTGCGGTCAGCGGGACTTAATTAATCACGGCGAAAATGGTCTGCTCTATGATCCCGGCGATGCCCCTGCCCTCGCCACCCTCCTCGCCGACTGTATCCAAGACCCAACCCTGCGCCATCGCCTCGGCAAACAAGCTAAGGTATCTGTGGGCGATCGCCACTGGGCCACCGTTTCCCACGAAGTCGTCGATCGCCTCGAAGCCCAACTGTTGAAAAGAACGAAGAACGAGGAGTGAAGAACGAGGAGTGAAGAACGAGGAGTGAAGAACGAGGAGTGAAGAACGAGGAGTGAAGAACGAGGAGTGAAGAACGAGGAGTGAAGAACG
>JAYKIC010000343.1:0-10649 GCA_035284985.1 Leptolyngbyaceae cyanobacterium | reverse complement strand
AACCGCATGGCAATCAGGACATACTGCGCCACCACCAATTCAACGGGCGCAGCACCCTGTTCCATGTGCAAACCAAGATCGGTGTAGTTGAGCTTCAACATGGGTTAGCCGTCTCCTTTTGGGGTTTGGGGGTTCGGATGTTGAGTAGGTGGGTGAGTGGGTGAGTGGGTGAGTGGGTGGGTGGGTGAGTTATGGGCAGCAGCATTTGCTTGGTTACTCCACCATCTCACCATCTCACCATCCCGCCATCCCGCCATCTCACCATCACTCCATCACTCCATCACTCCATCACTCCATCACTTCTTTGTTCTGAAAAAGCGATCGCGTATCTTGCTGACTCCAGAATTCTTCAGCAAAGGCGATCGCAGGATGAATGGGTGCTTTGGGTTTGGTCAACAGAACCATTCCCGCTTCTTGGGGGGTGCGTGCGCCCTTGGAGGCGTTGCACGGTTCGCAGGCCGTAACGACGTTATCCCAAGTATGGGGTCCACCTTGCGATCGCGGCACTACATGGTCAAGGGTGAGCACTTTCTTGCTACCGCAATATTGGCAAGCGTAGTTGTCACGCCGTAACACTTCCCGCCGATTGACCGGAGGCACCTTCCACTTGCGCTTCGGATCGCTGGTAGTCAAACGGATATATTCGGGGACATGGAGGACAAAGTTGGGCGATCGCACCTTCCAGCCCTTGCCATTGCCCATGTCTAGGGATTCTGCCCGTCCAGTGAGGAGGAGGGCGATCGCCCGTTTAATGTTGACCCGTGCTACAGGCAAATAAGTGCAGGAAAACACCACTACCTTATGGTGCAAAATCGATGGAATACTTGGGGTTGATAGAGATTGTATAGGGGATTGCATGGTGGGTTGCCTCCAAAGCCACTCTTAAACAGTCGAACTAGTCCCTTATGAATTCAGTCGCCCATGAATTCAGTTTTGTGAATTCAATCAATTTAATCAATCACTTGCCCTTAAACAACAACCCCCGCTCCTGATATACAAGAGCGGGGGCCGGAACAGTTGGGCTGTTGCTGTGCCTATGCAGGTATAGAATCGGGTCTATACCTCCCGCTCGTGGGTCCTTTCACGTTGACATCTAGATCACAGTCTAGTTCAAACCCTAAATTACTGGGTTCTCCGATTGACTCACGAATATCTGATGCTACCAATTTAAATGTTGCAATAATGGCTATTGAAACCTTGGAGGCTCCAAGATAGGCATCGGCAACGCTTCCAAAACTACTACCCTGAATGGTTCTGGATACGGAACAAACCAGCCAGTTCTGAAGGAACCGGGGTAAGCCATGATGGGTCAAATTGCCGCAACCGGGGCGATCGCCCCAGGGATCACTGCATCCAGTCCCAACACACTGTGGATTACCATCAATGGCAGGGGCGCTAATTCCGCCCGCCATTCCGATCCCAATTCTGTTACTCATTTCGCCAGTGACTTTGGCACCAACTATGCCCAAATTCCCGAATTCATCAACCAAAGTCGATAGAGTTGAGCCTGAGCGCGATGATCCCATCAATGCAAAAATCTCCTGAAGCCCAATCAGCACTGCCGCTGCCGAACACGGGGTTCGACGAAGGGCGATCGCGCTGAATGACATCAAGGAGAAACAGAAAAACATGGTACTTGAAGGTATAACCCTTGAGAATTGTTAATGATTGAGTGAATACTTTAACTAATACTGTTGAGCCGCTAGTGCTGCTCATCTTCATTCATACTACACGATGTAATCCACCCTGTCCAGACTTAAATGTAATTTAACAGGTACAGCGCTATGGCCAGCAAAAAAGCGTATGATTTAGGCAAGCTATTTCTTTGCGGAAATCACCTCTATGCAAGCGTTTCAGGATATTTTTATTTCCTACGGTCGTCGAGATAGTCTGGAGTTTGCATCTCGACTCAACCGTCGGTTAGTAGATCTTGGGTTTACAGTTTGGTTCGACTATGATGATATTCCCCTGGGGGTGGATTACCAAAAGCAAATTGATGACGGCATCGAACGGGCGGATAATATTTTGTTTGTCATTTCGCCCCATTCCATCAACTCGCCTTACTGTGGGTTGGAATTAGAACTGGCCCTCAAGCATCAGAAGCGGATTATTCCCCTCCTTCACGTCGAACAGATTAGCTACGATACTTGGCTAGAGCGGAATCCCGGCGGTACGGCAGAGGCATGGGCAGACTATCAGGCCAAGGGGTTGCATGATCATTTTCAGAATATGCACCCCAGTTTACGGAAGATTAACTGGGTGTATGTCCGGGAAGGCCAAGATGATTTTGAAGCGTCTTTTGCTGGACTCCTGCTGATTTTCGATCGCCACAAAGAATATGTTCGGCAGCATACATTGCTGTTGGCTAAGGCGTTGGAGTGGGAGCGCAACCAAAAGCGATCGCCCTATCTCCTCATTGGTGAAGAACGCCTAGGGGCAGAAGCATGGCTCAACATTCGTTTCAAAGACTCCCAACCCCCCTGTCTCCCCACCAATCTGCACTGCGAATTCATTACAGAAAGCCGCAAAAATGCTGATAACCTCATGACTGAGGTGTTTCTAGCTTATGCTGACGAAAATCGGGCGATCGCCGAGCAAATTCGCAATAGCCTGTGGCGGACTGGGTTTACCGTTTGGATCAGCACCAGCGATATCCATGCGGGTAGGGAGTTTCAGACCGTGATCGATCGGGGCATCGAAGAAACTGACAATGTGGTGTATCTGCTATCCCCCGCCGCCCTCCATTCACCCTACTGTCAGCATGAATTGGACTACGCCTTTTCCCTCAACAAGCGCATTATTCCGGTTTTGGTGGCAACCACCCCGGATGATCAGATTCCCGCCCACCTGCGAAGCCTGCAATACATCGACCTCACCGACAATGTGCAGGAATCGGATTACCAACTGGATGAAAGTCAGCTTCTGCAAGTGTTACGGCAGGATGCCGCCTATCACGAAACCCACAAAATCTTGTTGACGAAGGCGTTGAAATGGGAGCGGCAACAGCAAAATCCGACTCTGCTTTTAAGGGGCTACAACTTGCGGCAAGCAGAGGCATGGCTGAAACTGGCCCAACAACATTCCGCTTACCCCCATCTCCCCATCCAGCAGACCTTTATCGAGCAAAGTTTGCGCCAACCATCGGGGGTTTCCCTAGATGTGTTTATTTCCTACTCCCGCGCTGACTCAGGCTTTGCCCGTCGGCTCAATGATCAATTGCAAATGCAGGGTAAGCGCACCTGGTTTGACCAAGAAAGCATTGCGGCAGGGACAGCGGACTTTCAGCAGGAAATTTATCGCGGCATTGAAAGCGCCGATACTTTTTTGTTTATCCTGTCACCGCGATCGATCGCTTCCCCCTACTGTGCCGATGAAGTGGAGTATGCTGCCAAATACAATAAACGCTTTGTAACCCTACTGCACCAACCCATCGACCCAACCCACTTACATCCCGAACTGGCCAAGGTGCAATGGCTCGACTGTAGCCAACAGGAAGACGACTTTTCCAGCCGCTTCACCACACTGCTGCAAATTCTGGATATGGATAGCGACTATCTCCATGCCCATACTCGGTTACTGATGGGGGCGATCGCCTGGGATGAAAAGGGACGCAAGGAAAGCTTACTGTTGCGGGGAGATGAGCTAGAGGACGCGGAACAGTGGTTGAGTCAGGCAGAGGGCAAAAATCCCCAACCCACAGATCTACAGCGGTCCTACATTACCAGCAGCCGTTCTATCCAAGATGCCCAACAGCAAGCCGAGCAGATTCTCAAAAAGGCAGCGGCAAAAGGAAAACTGTTGGTCCGGTTAGGGGCTGTTGCCACTGGGATTGGTGTGTTAGTTGCTGGGGTTGCCCTATGGCGTGCAGGGCAACAAATCAAAGCGATTACCCTGGATGCCAAGATAGACACCGCCCAGGAACAACTGCTCCCCGATTCCCCCTTTATTGCCCTCTTAAAAGCACTGGAAGCAGGTCAGGCCCTGTCCAACGCCAACTCCAATCCTAAACATCGCAACCACATCATGGCGATCTTGCAAGAAGCGATGACAACCCTGCAAGAAAAAAATAGCCTAGAAAGCAGTGCATCCTGGATCAGTGATCTGGCGTTCAGCCCAAATGGTAAAGCCCTAGCATCCGCCAGTGATGACCCAACCATCAATTTATGGAACATGGAAACGGCTGAAGTCTTACCCCTCAAAGGGCATCAAGAGTCGGTTAATAGTATTAGCTTTAGCCCTGATAGTACCGTGCTTGCGTCTGCCAGTAGTGATCAGACCATCAAGCTTTGGGATGTGGCAACAGGCAAAGAACGCCAAACCCTCACGGGTCATACCAGTTCGCTGAGAGACATTAGCTTCAGTCCGAATGGTAAAGTGCTTGCATCCGCCAGTAATGACCAAACCGTTAAGCTTTGGGATGTGGCAACGGGAACAGAATTAAAAACGCTGAGTGGACATCAAAGTGGAATTTGGCACATCTCTTTCAGCCCGGATGGCAAAACTCTGGTCTCGGTTAGCGATGCTGATGATGGGCAGAGCAGCACGCTCAAGGTGTGGGATGTAGAAACGGGAGGGGAACGATATAGCATCACAGGGCACCAAGGTTCTGTATCGGATATTCGATTTAGTCCCAATGGCAAAATTCTGGCTACTGCCAGTGCTGATAAAACGATCAAACTTTGGGATGTGGCAACAGGGGAGGAATTGGGGACGCTGGTGGGGCATCATGATGGGGTGGGAAGTATTCGTTTCAGCCCGGATGGTAAGCTAATAGCCTCTGGGAGTTGGGATAAAACCATTAAGTTGTGGGATGTGGCTACGGGGGAGGGAAAACTGACTCTGACTGGGCATCAGGATCAGGTGTGGGATATTCGCTTCAGCCCCGATGGCAAAACCCTAGCCACTGCCAGCGCGGACGCGACGATTAAGCTGTGGAAGGTGGCAACGGGAGAGGAGTTATCCACGCTCAAGGGACATGAAGATGAAGTGTGGTCCATAGACTTTAGCCCTGATGGAACGCAGATTGCTTCTGGTGGTGAGGATTCTACAATCAAGCTCTGGGATGTTTCTCCGCGTTCGGAATTCAGTTTGACCGGGGCACACCAAGAATCGATTTGGAGTATTGACTTTAGCCCGGATGGAACCACTTTGGCCTCAGGCAGTTTTGATCAGACCATTAAACTTTGGGAAGTAAAAACACAGACTGAGTTACAAACGTTTAGTGGTCACGAAGATTTGGTGTTGAGTGTTAAATTTAGCCCGGATGGCCAAACCTTGGCTTCGGGCAGTGAAGATCACACGATCAAGTTTTGGGATGTCAAAACGGGTGCCTTATTACAAACGTTGAGTGGGCATCAACATGCGGTCTCTAGTATCAGCTTTAGTCCTGATGGGCAAATTCTGGCATCAGGCAGTCGGGATCAAACAATCAAACTCTGGAATGTGGAAACGGGTAAGGAGTTACAAACCCTAAGCGGACATCAGGATACGATTTCTAGTGTTAGCTTTAGTCCCGATGGACAACTCCTAGTATCCGGCAGTTTTGATGGTGCAATTAAGCGGTGGAATGTGGAGACAGGCGAGGAACTTCAGACGTTGAAGGGGCATCAAAATCGGATTTCTAGTATTAGCTTTAGTCCTGATAGTGAGATTTTTGCGTCCGCTAGTTTTGATGCAACTATTAAGCTCTGGGATGGGTCAACGGGCGAGCTATTACAGACTTTGAGTGGGGATCAAGAAGCAGTTTTTAGCCTTAGTTTTAGTGCTGATGGTCAAACCCTTGTGTCAGGTGATGCTGAACGAACGCTCAGGCTTTGGGATGTGAAAACAGGCGAGTTATTACAAACTCTGAGTGGACATCAATCCGTTGTGAATAGTGTTAGTTACAGCCCCGATGGGAAGACGATCGCATCCAGTGACAGAGACGGGACTATCAAATTTTGGATCTGGGATTTTGATAGTCTTATGAATGAAGGGTGTGAACGGATTCGGGATTATTTGATTACTCATCCGAGCGATCGCTCCCTCTGCCAAGGTTATTCCGAGTGAATGTTTTGATCAGTTGAGCAATGGAGAGGCGATGGCCAAAGATTTGTTTCACGATATCGTCAAGTTAGCCTTGAAAGCCGAAGGATGGCAGATCACCCATGATCCCTTCCCATTGGACTATGGTGATGTGCAAATGCAAATTGACTTGGGGGCTGAACGTTTATTAGCGGCTGAACGTGGCACCGAGAAAATTGCGGTAGAGGTCAAAAGTTTCACCCGTCCGTCAGCGATTTCTGAATTCCACACGGCTGTTGGTCAGTACCTCAATTATCGTAGAGCGTTGCGATCGCAAGAACCGATTAGAGTCTTATATCTTGCCATCCCTAGACAGACTTACGACGAATTTTTCCGTCTCCGATTTATTGAAGAAGGGGTAAAAGAGTATCAGCTTTACTTGGTTATTTATGATATTGAAGATAGGAGGATTCTGCAATGGATAAAATAAATCATTATCGAAAAATTGTTCAAGATATTCTGATTGCCCATAGTCAAATCCAACTCGTTTATGGTGACATTGAAATGGGTGTCTTATTTGATCAAGAACGCGATCGCTATCAAGTAGTACGCACAGGCTGGTTACAAAAACGGCGGGTTTACGGTGCTTTAATTCATATTGATATCAAAGATGAGAAAATCTGGATTCAGTATGATGGCACAGAGGTTGGCGTTGCTAATGAATTAGTGGAGTGTGGCATTCCCAAGGACAAAATTGTACTGGCTTATCATTCCCCATTTATGCGTCAATATAATGGATTTGCCGTAAGTTGATAACCTTACTATAGGTTGAGAAATGGGAAAGCGATCGCCCTTTCTTCCTGAAAATAAGAGGAGAAAAAGAGCGATCGCCTAATTGATGCCCCCTGATCATTTAGCCTTTAGAACTAGGCTCAATAATCAAGTTCTAGAAACGGTATTGAGCGCCAACTTGAGCCGAGTGAATTAACACCGTATCCGCATTCAAATCCACATCAGCAGCGCTAAAATTTTGACCGGGAATTCCCTGGAGGCGATAGCCCACAAAAGCACTGGCATCATCACTGAAATCGTAAGCCAAACCCGCTTGAGCCTGGAAAAGGAAGCTCACCCCCGATTCATCCAAACCTGCATCTCCCAGGGCAGGCAACTCTACGGAAACACCATCCGCCACTAGTTTGGCGACACCAACACCAGCGCCAACATAGGGGCGAAAGGCACTGTTCGTGGGAATGTCGTAATAGCCATTGGCCGCTAGGGTCCAGTTATTCAAATGCCCATCAGCACTCACTTCTTCCCCGTCTCCCACCGTCACTCCGTCTACAGGATTGCTGCCAAATCCCAGTTCCAACTCGGCACGGGCACTATCAAATTGATAGCCCACTGCCCCACTCACGCCAAATCCGGTATCCGTATCCACGGAAATATCGACCGAATCTACCACAGTGTTATCCACTTCAAAATCATTTGATTCTAGATCTAAATCATACCCAAATGAAGCACGGGGCGAGATCGAACCATACCAACCTGTGGCATTATTGTTGATAGTTGTAGTATCCGATTGAACAGGTTGAGCAGAGACTGGAGTAACCATTAACGGTACTGCCATTGCGGTCAAAATTGCCAGACCAAAATGTTGAACTTTTTTCATGATCGTTACCTTGTGTGTGTGTTGGCTCTAACCCGAAAAAAATCAGGTGTAAGATAACACCTTTTTATCAGGAGAGTTTTTTGTTTGATCGGATTATTTTGAGAGGGTGATTCTCCTAGCAGAGTGGTAGTATGCCATCCCCGCCATCCGATATGATGTGCAGATGCTGTTGCTTCAACGGCACATCTGTCATCAGAATAGCTAGGTAAAGGAGGCTTGGGCAGGGGAATAGACGCTTTGTCAAAGTGGCATTATCAATGGCGTGAAACCGGAATTAAGACTTTAGCGGTAGGGGGTTAATGCACACCCAATGGAAGCTTGGTGTTGCTCGGTGATCATTGAATAGGCGATCGCCAACCCCAGCCTAGTCCCTTACCCCACAGATTTCGTAGTAAAAACGAGTCAAATATTTTCGATTTAATGTCAGGTATTGACTCAAACACCGATTCCACAACACAATTTTGGCCTATTTTTTGCAGGAAAAGGATACATTAATAGCGGTATAGTTGTTACGACAAAGGAATAGTTGTGGCTGAATCAATTGTGCTTACAGAGGTGCTAAAGCAATATCGCCAAGCGTTGGCGGACTGGGATAGGGCAGACAGCCAAAAAATATTGGCTGTTTTAACGGCGAGGGATGCGGTTCAAGCCAGTTTAAACGAGTTTCCTGCCATTGCAGCGGCGGACTTGATCACGTTAGATGAACTCGCCAAGGATTAGCCACCCACTATCAAAAAAATGACTTTGATAGTGCCATGCAGTTTTATAAAAAGGCGATCGCCCTCCAGCCTGACGTTGCTGAAGCTCACTATAATCTAGGGGTTTTGCATGAGGATTTGCAACAGTTAGATGCAGCAATTGAACAGTATCAAATTGTTGTCCAAAGCGATTTAACCAGATTAAATCTACTCACCCGCCTCCCTGCCCTGATCCCGATGAGGCGATCTGGGTCGCAGTAGCACGGGAACGAATTGAAGGGAATCCGCTTTCTAACTAGCATTGCGCCACCGATATACGCCTGGTTAACTGACGAAATTGTCAAAACCTTTCACCCTGCCTTGAGTCAGGAGACCTGACCCCTTTCCACTTCTGAGCAGAAATGTCAAGATGAAGATAAATCTCTTGGTATTTGCTATGGCAGATCAGCGCCCATCGGTCGCCCACCACTATCATCAACGGACCAAGTATCATCCGGAAACCCTTGCCCAAACTGCCAAACCGCTTGATTGGGAATCCCAGCCTTCCGTATTCAAAGAGTACAAGGTTGGTGCAGCCTATTCCCTGAAGCAGTTTATGGCAGGACCATTCTCTTCAGGCCCAACCCTAATTGACCCAGCGGCGATCGCGCCTGATCCCAAATATGCCCATCAATGGAAACGACTGTCCCGTTTATTGTTATTCAGCTATGGCCTAACCGCTAAGCTGCTCACCACCGCCCGTACTCCGGTTTATTTTCGGGCGGTGCCGTCCGCAGGGGGACTGTACCCAGCGGAAATTTACCTCATCTCCAGGGGAACCCCTTATTTAGCGCCGGGATTGTATCACTATCAAGTGGCAACCCATTCCCTCATCCATTTTTGGGACAATCCCGTGTGGAGCGAACTGAAGCGGGCTTGTTTTTGGCATCCTGCCCTGGAAAATACCCACCTTGCCCTCGTCACCACGGCAATCTTCTTTCGATCGGCTTGGCGCTATCAGGCCAGGGGCTATCGCCGCATTTGTCTAGATACGGGCCACCTATTGGGCAATATCGAGTTAGCCTGTGCTGCCAATGATTATCGTCCCCATTTAATCAGCGGGTTCTGTGACCAAGCGCTGAATGAACTGCTGTACCTTGATGACACCCAGGAAGGGGCGATCGCCCTCCTCCCCCTGGCCGACCTCCTAGAAGTCCAGCAAAACCTGCCCCTATATCCCACAGCAGCAGCTTCTGAGCGGGATACCAAGTATGGCGCGATCGCCGATGAGGAGTTATTGCCCTATTTGCACCGGGCCAGTCAAATTACCCTATCCCAGGATCTCAACTGGCGGACCATTACCCGCTACACGAGGGCAACTGAGGTTTTACCTATCCCCGATAAAGAGGATGCTACCGATGCCCCAGACGAGAAAAATGATGGGGCGATTTCTGCTAACAACAATAATGAAAATGATGAAAAAGGAAAGGACATTACCGATTCAGAAGCCGCCAATCGGCCCCCTGAATTTATCAGTGGGGATAAATATAATTTTTCCTTTTGTTACAAAGTTTCTGTAGCGAGCGGTCCCATTGATTGGGGCCAAAACTTACACGAATTAGAACAAACCATTCTCAAACGCCGTTCCACCAGAGAATATACCGGAGAGACCATCAGCCTCAACCAGCTTAAAGCCGTCCTTGATTTTACCTATCATCCCCAACATTATGGCGATCAAGGCATCAACCCATCCCCAGACTATTGCGATTTAAGCCTGCTGGAAACCTTCATCGCCGTTGCAGGTGTCACTGGATTGGACGAAGGCTGTTACTATTACGCCCCATTGGCCGAAGAACTCCGCCAAATTCGGTTTAAAAACTTCCGCAAAGACTTACATGGTCTGTGTTTAGGACAACCATTAGGCAAAGATGCCGCCGCCGTTATTTTCCACACCGCCGATCTCACCAAAGCGGTGGAACGATATGGCGATCGCGCCTACCGCTACTTACACATGGATGCAGGTCACTTGGGCCAGCGGATCAACCTAGCCGCCATCCGCTTAGGATTAGGAGTCAGCGGTATCGGCGGCTTTTTTGACAATATGGTCAACGAAGTATTAGGCATTCCCGTAGACGAAGCGGTGATATACATCACCACCCTAGGCCGTCCGGCATAATCACCTCCATACCGAACAGGGCAGGCACGGGGACACCCCGTCAGGGCAATCCCCCCGTAGTTGCCCTGGCCAGATACCTCACCCCCGTCAGGGCAATCCCCCCGTGGTTGCCCTGACCAGATAC
>JAYKIC010000342.1:0-14807 GCA_035284985.1 Leptolyngbyaceae cyanobacterium | reverse complement strand
CCTTGCTGGCCTGTGTGGAAAGTTATACGCTGCTGCAATTGGATCGGCCTGATTTCCGCCAATTTTTCCAGCGTCGGGCCGACTGGTTAGCCCATCATCAGGAAAGCGGACGGTTGAGCAATCATCAGGCCCTGATCGTGCTGTGTCTGGAATTGTTGGCCCGCTTGCTCAAGACTAATCGTTGGGATGCGGCTAAGGCGCAGCGATTGGAACAAGTGTTGTCTTGGCAAGATTCTGAGGGTTGGTTTCAGGAATACGAAGGCTGTGATCCGGGATATCACACGTTGACGGTCTCCTGCCTCGCTTGGGTTTACGCCTTAACGCAAGCGCAACTTCCCCACTCAACACTCAACACTCAACACTCAACACTCAAGGAGGCGATCGCCAAAGCCATCCACCTAGCCCAACACTTTGTCCATCCCGATGGTTCCTACGGTGGCGAATATACGAGTCGCAACACTTATAACTTCTTTCCCTACGGGTTTGAACTGGCTGGCCAGTGGTTTCCAGAAGCACTCGCCATTAACGATCGCTTTCTCAAGGGTTTAGCGGCTCAAAAAGAGGCGTGCTACGCCGATGATCACATCATTGGTCATCATACCTGGAATTATTTGCTGGCTTGGCGGGATTTTGTCGCCGCCCGTCCACCCTTGCGACCCCGCACCCCTGAGCGGATTTGGTTGCCCAATGCCCGAATTTTGATCGATCGGCGGGAACACACAGAGCTGTACCTGGCTCTCAATAAGGGGGGGGTGTTCAAATTATTTGAGGGCGATCGCCTTCTTTGTTCCGATACCCAATTTTCCCTACAGGTTCAATCGGGCAACAAACTGAAAAATGCGGTGGGTCATTTGGTGGGATCGTATGAGATGCAAGTGGAGCGCGATCGCATTCTCATTCAAGGTAATCTGGGTTGGGCCAAACAAAAGCAAATGACTCCGCTGAACTTGCTGATCTTACGGGCCGTCATGTTTACGGTAGGGCGATTTTTTCCCAATTTAATCCGTTCCCTACTCCAAAAAGTGTTGATCACGGGGAAGAAACCCGCCCCATTTCGATTTGTGCGCCAATTTCAGTGGCAACCCGGTGATAACCAGGGCAACGGGTACTGGCAATTAACCGATGAACTCCATGCCCAGTCGTGGCAAAAGGTGACAGCGGCGGGGATTGGGTGTGACCAGACTTCAATCTACGTGGTGATGAGCCGGACGTTTCAATCAGGACAGTTACAACCTTGGTTGGACCTAACGGATACGGTGAAGCATCTGCCTGATGGCGAAGTGTTGAGGGTGGAGCGATCGCTTACTAGATAGGATGTCTGAGGCTTGCTGATCGCGGATATTTATCTCACCCCAAACAGTTCTCTCAAGGGTAACTCAAATCCTGGGAGCAAGGGACTGGTGAGTGTGTCGGTGGAGTATAGGGTGAGCGTTTTCGCTAACATCGCTTGCTGCCGCCGATACACTTCAATCTGCCGTGGCTCTCCATCAATGATCCAGTATTCCAACACCCCTTGAACCGAATATAGTTTTAGCTTAGTTTCTCGATCCCGCTTCCGATCCTTTTCCGACTTTGATAGCACTTCCACCACCAACTCTGGCGATCCCGTGAGATGCCCTGCTTCATCCAAAAGCAACGGCAGTCGCTCGGCGCTAACCCAGACCACATCAGGTATCACGTTGTCAACGTCGGTGTAGATGATCCCAGGAGTAAATGATGCTTGTCCCAATCCGGTTTGCTTTGACCACAGTTGCAGGGCCATGCAAACTTCCAAGGCCCAATTTTGATGATCCCAGTGGGGTGCCCGTGTCACAAATAGGTCTCCATCAATAATTTCGTAGCGATCGCCATTGCCAGGAAATCCTTCTAGGTCGCTGGTTGTCCATCGGACCCGCTGCAACGAGGAATTAGCTCGATTTTGGGTTATGGGTGTGTTCATGCGAGTTATACACTTTAGCCGATACAATTCAATTGTACCCTATGCTTCCTGGTTGAATTGTGCCTGAGCTTCGAGATACTGGCATATGGCGATCGCCCCCTTACACAGTTCATGACAGGTTCATGACAATTGTTACCTGCTGAAAAGAAGTACGATAGTAGGGGGGTATCGTTGAGTTTAGGTGGGCGATCGCCATGCTAGACATTCTCTTGTCCGCTACTGCTGGTCAAGTTGGCAAATTAGGTCTGGAACAAGTTCTGGAGCTGGGACAAGGTGCCCTGGAAGATTACGCCCAGGATTTTTTCAAGGATTCCTTGGGCGGTGGGGTGGCGAAGCTGAAGGCATCAGTATTGAAGGGACCGATGGGGGAAGCAGTTGGCGAATTTATCAAGGTATTTGTGCAGGAACTCAAAGATAATGATGTTCCTGACAGCAGCATTAAGCATCACTACACCGGGGCGATCAAGCAACTCGTCAAAGATAGGGCGGTGAAACCGATTCTGGGTCAAGCATTTGAAACCAGTTGCGAAGTGATTGACTACGGCCAGTTGGCAGAGATTTGGACCCAGCAGTATCGGCAACCGGGGTGGGGCTTTCCTGATGAGGAGTTTCGTTGGAAACGGGTGGCAAAGAAGTATGTGACAGCGGTAAAGGGCATTGTGAAGGGAAATGAGGAATTGCGATCGCTCCTCACCACCGACCTGCTCGAACAAATTGCTCAAAATACGACTCTCTTTTCTCCTGGATTTGATACCCAAACCTATCGTGAAAGTTTGCAAGCTAGTTACGGTTATCTCAAGCTCTATACCTTGGACAGCACCGACCGGGTCGATGCCATCAAGCTGTGGCGGATGTTCATCGAACAAACGGTGCGAGAAGCGTTGCCTCCGACTCGCTACGATTTGCCCTTAGATATCAAACGTCGCCTCCAGGCCGAGGGTCAATTGGAGGATGCCCTAACCCCAGAGGAACTGGAGTATTATCAGCAACCTGCCTGGAAAGCATTGGATGCGGTGATGGATGCCCCGCGATCGGTGATTTTGGGTGATCCGGGAGCGGGAAAATCCACCCTGTTGCAATATTTAGCCTTGGAATGGGTGGAAGGCAAAACCGACGTTTTGCCTTTGTTGATTGAACTGCGGGAATATGTGTTGGACCAGTCCCCCAGTTTTCTGGATTTTCTCCATTCCGGCAGTGGTGCTGACTGGCAATTTGATCAAAAACACTTGCATCAGTATTTGGCGGAACAACCTACCCTAGTGATGTTCGATGGCTTGGATGAAGTGTTCGATCGCCCCACCCAGTCCGCCATCATCGACGACATCATCCGCTTCGCCCAGCAGTATCCCCAATCGCGAGTCGTCGTCACCTCCCGCATCATCGGTTACAACCCTGAACGCTTCCGCCACGCCGATTTCCACCAGTTCACCATTCAGCCATTGGACGAAACTGAAATCCATGAATTTATTGATCGCTGGTATGACTTGGCGATGGGGGCAGACCCGGATAAAGTACGGCTGAAGGAGAGATTGAAAGAGGCCATTTCCCAATCCAAAGCCATTCAAAACCTGGCTGATAATCCCCTGTTGCTGACCATGATGGCGATTCTGAATCGTCGCCAAGAATTGCCACGGGACCGGGCCGATCTCTACGACCAAGCCTCACGGGTGCTGCTTTACCATTGGGATGTGGATCACAAGCGCTTACAGTTGCCCTTGGACGCGATCGGGCGGAGGGAAAAACAAGAAATACTGCGCCTAATTGCCTACGAAATGCAAGCGGGAGAGGACGGACTCAAAGGTAATCTCATTAGTGCCGATCGGTTGACTAGAATTTTGACCGATTACCTAATCAACCAAGGCTTTAGCGAACCCCGTGAAAAAGCCAGTCAATTGATCCAACAATTACGGGAGCGTAATTTCATTCTCTGTTACCGGGGGGCTGATACTTACGGCTTTATGCACCGCACTTTCTTGGAGTATTTTTGTGCGATCGAAATTGTTCACCGCTTTGAGAAACAACGCACCCTCACCTTTGAACAGTTGCGTGATGAGGTGTTTGGTCAACACTGGCAAGACGAAACCTGGCATGAAGTGCTGAGGTTGATTTGTGGGTCTATCGATCCTAAGTTTTCAGGTGAGTTGATAAGGTTAGTAGTTAATAAAGGGATAGATAAATCAAAACATATTGAGTTCTCAAAAGGCTCTCATCCCAAATCTTACTTAAAACCGAGTGGGTTAATAAACTTGATCCTAGCTGCCGACTGTTTGTCAGAAGTTAAGAATATCAAAGAAGTTGATTTGGTACGTGAAGATCTGCTCAAAAAGATGAAACGTGAAATACAGCAACCAGCAATTGCATTAACTTATAAGTTAACAGAGGCCATCTTAAATCGAATTGCCCAAAATTATCCAGAAACACTGGAATGGCTTCAAGCTTGGGTGGAAAGCCCTGAAGGATATCCTTATCATTATTATCCATGTTACGACTATGATGATTCAGGCTGCCACAGCTTTGATGTAACCTTTATCCCTAGCGCAGCGTTGTCAGCTATTGCTCGAAATTACCATTCTGTACCAGGTATCTTATCGTGGCTTAAATCTCAAATAGGAAATGATTGCCTTTTTGTGCCGCAAGCTGCAATATCGGAAATTGCTCATTACTACCACAACAATCCTGATATACTAACTTGGCTAAAAGATCATGCCCAAGATAGTGAAGAGGTGATAGAAGTAGTCTATCGAATGATTGCTAAATATTATCGTGATGATCCAAACACAATTTTGTGGCTTAAGACTCAGCTTCAAGAAGACTACTCAGAAATAAAAGTTTCAGTACTAGAAGCTATTGCAACTTACTATAAAGATGACTCACAGACATTCCAATTACTTCAAAACTTTGCTCGACAGGATAGAGATGAATTTGTTCGTTATTCTGCTGTTGAGATGATTTCTGAAAATTTCAAGCAGGAAACTAAAGTATTTGCTTTGTTTTGTGATGTGACTCGGAATGATCCTTTGGAACCGGAAGATGAAGATTACGGTCAGTTGAATCCTCGCCAAGCTGCACTAGAAGCTCTTCTTATTCACTATCCTACTCATCCTCAGACGCTCGAACTGTTGCGCGACAGAGCGGAGAATGATCCCGACGAGCAACTCCGAGAATGGGCACAGGAGCAGTTGCAACAGATGGAGAACCAGGGAGGATCAAGTTAATGGATTTGATTTATCTGGATTACAACTGCTTTCAACGACGATTTGATGACCCCAATCAAATTCGGATTCAGATGGAAGCGTTAGCCTGCCAGGAAATCTTCAATCAAGCAGAAGCCCAAACAGTTCAACTCATCTGGTCATTTATGCATGAAGACGAAACGCTACTCTGTCCGTTTCCAGAACGGCAAGAGTTTGTCCTAGAACTTTCTACTCTGTGCCAGATTAGAATTGCCCCAGAAGACACCATCTATCACCTTGCCCAAGAATTGATTCAGCAAGGGAAGTTCTCAGCAAAGGATATTTTACATGTAGCGTGTGCGAGCTATGCTCAGGCAAACTTCTTCCTCACCTGTGATGATGCTCTAATGCGGCGAGCCAGAACGCTTACATTAGCTTGTGAAGTTATGAACCCAGTTGATTATATTCGGAGAGAAACCCTATGACAGATTCCACCACCGCCCTTAACGATGCTCAACTTCGAGTCAAAGCTCTTGCCACTCTCAAAAAAGAACTTGGAATGGCAGCTACTCTACGATTTTTAGCACTCGTCAATCAAAACTCAACTGACTATGTAGATATTTCCCGTCAAATTTATGAAGGGCAGCAATTAGATGAAATTTTTTCCAGAGCCAAACAAAATTGGAAAGGTTAGTTTTGCTTCATTCCAAGACTTTGCAACTGTTTTATGGCGATACTCCTTTGGAGTGGCGTTGCGCCATCGCGCCACCAACGATCCCGATCCCCAACTCCGAGAATGGGCACAGAAAAAGCTTGAAGAGTTAGATCGGGAGGACTAATCACACAAACATGCATGTAATTACGCGCAAACGGTTGAACGAATTTGCACAACTACATCCCAATACGAAAAGCGCATTAGCTGAATGGTATCAGATCGTCAAGAAAAATAATTTTGCCTCGTTTGTGGACTTACGCGAAACGTTTCCATCTGCTGATCAAGTAGGGAAATTGACCGTTTTCAATATTGGAGGAAATAAGGCACGACTGATTATTGCTATTCACTATAACCGTAAAAAAATCTACATTTGGGCTGTTTTAACTCATGCAGAATACGATGAAGGAAAATGAAAAGAATAATGCCAACACTTAACTTAGATCAGACAATTTCGGCTTGGTCCATCCTTGGGGAAACAGTATTTGTTCCTAGAACAGAGGAGGAGTGCGATCGCCTTGTCAACCTCCTTGACACCCTCATCGACCATGTTGGCGAAGATGAAAACCATCCTCTCGCCTCCATGATGGATGTCATCGGAGTTCTAATTGAGAAGTATGAAGATGAATATGTTCCAGCATTAGATGAATTGGATACTGATGCGATCGCGTAACTACACCGAATATATAAATCAACAAGTGATATGGGAGAAAGAACCAATACCTGAGCAAACCGTGAAAATTGATATTCCATTTCAAACCCTAATGGAAGCTCTCACAAATCTCAGCACTGATGACAATCAAAAAATCTGGGAACTAGTGGATGCAGAGCTTTTCTCCAACGACGAATGTTCCCCCGAAGAGGTAGTCGATATACAAGCAGCCCGTGCTGATTATGAAGCAGGAGACTACATCACATTTGAGCAGTACAAAGTAGAGCGAAAAGCTGGAAAAGCATGACCTACACCGTTATCGTTCCTAAAGCTGTTCGTAAGTAGCTTGATACTTGACCAAATGAAGTCTACACTCGTGTCGAAACTCAAATTGATTGATAGTCTTGCAGAAAATCCTCGTCCAAGAGATGCTCTGAAACTCAAGGGATCTGAAAACAGTTATCGTATTCGAGTTGGCGATTATCGAATTTGCTATGAAGTGAAAGATAAAGAGCTGATTGTTATCCTCTTCCACTGTATGCATCCCAGAGACATCTACAGAAAGTAGTGAGATTTTGGGTTGCGGATGGGCCACATCCCCTGTGTTGATCCTGGGGCCAGTAATACAGCAAAACCCCAGAATTTCAAGAATTCCAGGGTTTTATAGAGGGCTAACTCAAGGAAAAGATTAGCCACAGAGATATTTCACAAACACTACACCGAAGTCAGCACCTTTTCACTCTCAGTGACCGGATCGCAAACCTCTGGAGTTTCTGCTTCCGAAGGTGGCACCACTTGCCAGAACTGGGGCAAATAGGTTTCCCAATTGGCAAGAATGTCTAGCGCCTTCACACTTTGAGTCCGATCCGCATGGGCTTGAATCAACCCCTTCAGTTGGGCCGCCCCCGCAATGGATGTCACTCGCTGCACTGAGACAATTTCCGGGTTGACTTTTTCGGAGAAATGGGAATCCGTGTCCAGAATGTAGGCCAGTCCGCCTGTCATTCCGGCCCCCAGGTTGCGACCTACTGAGCCGAGAACCACAATCACACCGCCTGTCATGTATTCGCAGCAATGGTCGCCAGCCCCTTCCACTACAGCTTGGCCCTTGGAATTCCGCACAGCAAAGCGTTCACCCGCTTGACCGTTGGCGTAAAGGATGCCCCCGGTTGCGCCATACAAACAGGTGTTGCCGATGATGACGTTATCTGCCGCCACGTAAGCCGCATCTGTTGGGGGTTTGATGATAATTTCGCCGCCATTCATGCCTTTGCCCACGTAGTCGTTGGCTTCGCCGTTGAGGGTGAGGACCATGCCCGGTAAATTGAAGGCTCCGAAACTCTGACCAGCGCTACCGTTGAAGGTGAGGGCGAGGGTGTTTTGTAAGCCTGCGTTGCCATGGCGTTTGGCGATCGCCCCCGCAATTCTCGCCCCCACGGTTCGATCCGTATTCACTATGGAGTAGGTTTTAGCTACTGTTCCACTTTGATTGGTCAAAGCGGTCTGAACCTCGGCATCCGCCAGAATTGTGTCATCCAGCACCGGACCGTTGCTGTGAACGGGTTCGTGGTCGAGCCAGTGGCGATCGCTCTTGGCATCGGGCAAGTTCAGCAAGCAATCCAGGTTAATGGCCTCGGTCTTGGTGAGGGATACATCCTCTCGCAGGGTCAGCAAATCGGCCCGACCCGTCAACTCCGTTAAGGAGTGATACCCTAGATGGGCCAGTAGTGAGCGAATTTCCTCCGCCACAAAGTAGAAGAAATTCACCACTTGCTCCGGCGTGCCCTTGAACCGTTGCCGCAGTTTTTCCTGCTGGGTGGCTACCCCGACCGGACAGGTGTTTAAGTGGCAAACCCGCGCCATAATGCATCCTTCCGCAATCATGGCGATGGAGCCAAAGCCAAATTCTTCCGCCCCCATCAGTGCCGCCATCACCACATCCCAGCCAGACTTGAGACCCCCATCCGCCCGGAGGATGACGCGATCGCGCAACTGATTGGTCATCAAGGCCCGATGCACTTCTGTCAGCCCCAGTTCCCACGGAGTCCCCGCGTGTTTGATTGAACTCAGGGGTGACGCGCCTGTGCCACCATCGTGGCCGGAAATCTGAATAATATCAGCGTTGGCCTTGGCTACTCCGGCGGCAATGGTGCCGATGCCAATTTCCGCCACCAGTTTGACGGAAACCTTCGCCTCAGGGTTAATTTGGTGCAAATCAAAAATAAGCTGGGCTAAGTCCTCAATCGAGTAAATATCGTGGTGGGGTGGGGGGGAAATCAGGGTCACACCCGGTTTGGAGCGCCGTAGGGTGGCAATGTAGGAGCTGACCTTGCGCCCCGGTAACTGACCGCCCTCACCCGGTTTTGCGCCCTGAGCCAATTTGATTTCAATTTGGTTGGCGTTCATCAAATATTCCGGTGTCACCCCAAAGCGGCCAGAGGCCACCTGTTTAATGGCGGAGTTGGCGGTGTCGCCATTTCTCAGACCGTGTAGGTGGGGCATGGTGGGGGAAATTCCGGTGGCTTCGTCCACATCGGTGAGGGGCAGGAAGCGGGTGGGGTCTTCGCCGCCTTCGCCAGAATTGGAGCGACCCCCAATCCGGTTCATGGCGATCGCCAAGGTTTCATGGGCTTCCCGCGACAATGCCCCTAGGGACATCCCCCCCGTGCAGAAGCGGGTCATGATTGCCTCGACGGGTTCCACTTCGTCCAAGGAAATAGAGGGGCGATCGCGCTTGAAATCGAGCAAATCCCGCAAGGCCGTCACCGGACGGGAGCGGAGATGCTGCTTATACACTTCATAGTGATCATATTGCTTTTCCCGCACCGCTCCGTGGAGTGCCTTCACCATTTCCGGATTATTCATGTGATACTCGCCATTTTTGCGGTATTGCACAAAGCCGAAATTCTGGAGTTTCTGGGCGGTCAGTTCTGGGAAGGCTCGCTGGTGAATGGTGGACACTTCCTGGGCCAATTCAGTAATACTCAAACCGCCAATCCGGGAGGTAGTGCCTTTGAACGCTAAGTCTAGTAACTCCGGTCCAATCCCGATGGCTTCAAAAATTTGGGCACCGTGATAACTGGCCAACAGGGAAATTCCCATTTTGGAGAGAATTTTGAACAACCCGGCGTTGAGGGCTTCCCGATAGTTGGCTTGAGCTTGGTCGATACTAATTGTCTCCAATTTGCCATTGTCCATCATGTTTTGGGCACGGGAACTGGACCACCACTGGCGAATCGTTTCCCAGGTAAGGTAAGGACACACCGCACTGGCCCCGTAACCAATCAGGCAAGCAAAGTGGTGGGTACTCCAGCACTGGGCCGTGTCCACCACTAGGGAAACGTGCATCCGCAAGCCTTGGCGAATCAAATGGTGATGCACTGCGCCAATGACGACTAGTGGGGGGACAAATGTGAGGGTTTCACTGACTCCCTGACCTGCGCTATCGGCGTGGGTGTCAGGACGGAGGCGATCGCTCAAAATCACGATCGTATTGCCCTGGCTTACCACCTGTTCCGCTTGCTGGCAAATACGCTGTACGGCATCCTTCAATCCCTGCGGCCCATCGCTGACGGGATACAGCGTGGACACTGATGCCACTTTGTAATCCGAGTCCTGAATCGCTTGCAAGTCCGGCTCACTCAACACCGGAGACTCAACCTTAATGCGGTGGGCAAATTCTGGCTTTTCCTTCAGCAAATTGCCCCGTGGACCCAATTCCATCGACAGGGACATCACCAAATTTTCCCGCAGGGGGTCAATGGCGGGATTCGTCACTTGGGCAAATCGCTGCTTGAAGTAGTCGTACAGCAACCGTGCTTTTTCGGAGAGAATGGCCAGAGGCGCATCATCCCCCATGCAGAAGGTCGGTTCCTTCGCCTGTACCGCCATCCCTTCAATCACCATTTCCACATCTTCCGTGGTGTAGCCAAAGGCCGTTTGTTGCCGGAGCAATTCATCCCCGGATAATTGGGGAGTTTCTAAAAAGGGCTGGATGGGAAGTTCATAGCGGTGCTGTTTTAGCCATGCCCCATAGGGCTGGTGACGGGCAATTTTTTGCTTGATTTCCCAGTTGTGGAAGAGTTCGTGGGTTTCCAAGTCAACGGCGATCGCCGTTCCCGGTCCTAGCCGCCCCTTTTCCACAATATCCGCTTCATCCACCTGCACCACCCCGGCCTCCGAGGACACGATAATCAGGCCATCGCGGGTAATCAGGTATCGAGCCGGACGCAGGCCATTGCGATCCAGGGTGGCCCCCACCATTTTGCCGTCGCTAAACACCAGCAGGGCCGGACCATCCCACGGTTCTTGAATGCCGCTGTAATACTCGTAAAAATCAGTAATTTCCGGCTTGTCCGCCAACTCTGGCTGATTGCGGTAAGCTTCTGGGACCATCACCATCAGCGCTTCCAACGGACTCCGACCGGACTGCACCAGCAATTCAAATACATTGTCGAGGTTAGCCGAATCGCTGGCGTTAGGATTCACAATCGGCTTGAGAACATCGATGCGATCGCCCCAGCGTTCATGCTCCAAGTCCGACTGCCGCGCCATCATCCAATTAATATTGCCCAGCAGTGTATTAATTTCGCCGTTGTGGCCTAACAATCGCATCGGTTGGGCGAGGGGCCAACGGGGGAGGGTATTGGTGCTAAAGCGACGGTGGTAGCAGGCAAATGCACTGGTGTAAGCCGGATCTTGCAAATCTAGATAGAAAGTCCCCAGCACCGCCGAGCGCACCATCCCCTTATACACAATGGTCCGTACCGATAGGGAACAGATGTAAAAGTCTTGCAACGCCGCCGTAGGTTCTGTCGTTGCATCACGAACCGCTTGGGACACCGCATTATGGATACGCCGACGGGCCAGATAAAGCTCTCGCTCCAAACTATCTAAGTCCAGTTGGGCAATTTCAGGGGTCGCAGGTTGCACAATCGCCTGTTCGATGCGGGGCTGATTGGCCTTCGCTTGGACTCCCAATACATCCGGGTTAACCGGAACGACGCGCCAGCCCAACACCTTGAAGCCATCCGCCTTGAGTTCGGCTTCTACCATGTCACGGGCGATCGCCGCCGCCGCCGCCAACTGTGGCAAAAATACCATCCCCACCGCCACTTGCTTCGGCAATGGCCCAGAACCTTTTTCAGCGGTCCACCATTGCTCAATGATGTCCCATGGGATTGCAGAAAGGAGGCCAGCCCCATCCCCAGAGTCCTGATCGGCACTGCATCCGCCCCGATGTTCCAGGCAACCCAAGGCACATAGGGCAGACTGAATCAACTGATGGCTTTTTCGTCCCTGCTGATCGGCGATAAACCCGACTCCACAGGCATCTCGCTCTTCTACCAACCATGGTTGTCCAGCATATCCAACTAAATTCTCCGACTGACTGACTGCATTTCCCATTGACCCAACTACCCCGTTCATACTTTATCCATCAATCCGATGCACAATCTATTGCCATCCAACCCTCATCTTACCCACAGCCTTTCCAGCCTAGTGGCCTTAAAGGCTAACAAAATTTCTTAACATAGTTCAACGAACATCCGCTATCAATCAATCTTGGTTTGAAGTTGTATTTGTAATATGTTGAATTATATTGAGAGGATCAGGAGCCGTAAATACCCGCGCCCATCAATCCATGCCCATCAGGGCCTATGCCCCAACCGATGTCATGACTCCATCGGCTAAGCTGGTGGAACCATCGCCCTCCCTAGCACAACTTCACATTGTCTTCTTGCAATGTACTCTCAATATACAGAAAAACTATTCCTCATAAGCTGTATAGGAAGCAACGGTTTTACATATTTCCTTGGGTGTCATCTAGTTTGCAGCGGTGGACTGGGTTCCCTTAGACTCGGTTTTAACTGCCAGTCGTTACTACAATCCATGTGGCGATCGCCATAAATATCCCTGTATTATCCGCCCTGCTTGTATAAATACCGAAACATTTCGTTAAAACACAAAGGTAGCTTGAAGTCAGCAATGCCCCAGATGAAGAAACAATCAACCCCTGGTTAGGACTGACCCTCAAACTAAGTTGCATCTGTTATCTTTAGCTAGAGTAAGGGAACCCTAATTCTAGGCTACTCACCTCCTATGGCTGAAGTGAGTTATGGCTGAAGTGAGTAGGTGATCAAAAGAAGACACAATTGCTCGGTCGATCGCGTCAAGGTTGGCATTCGTCCACTCAGTCGCTATCCTAGCAACTAGTAGGACTTGGCCGGTATTTTCCACTATGACTTGTCAGATCTGCTGGTGGCAGATAATGCGGTCGGTGCATTGTCTCGGTTAATTTGGTTAATAGAATTGTTCAACGTCCTCTTTATAAATCTTAGGAGAATAGTTATTGTGGTACAGCTAAAAGAAAAACCCCAGTCTCCCTTAGTCGCAACATCCTTGGATTCTAACCTTGATACCAATGGCGTTTCATCCACTGAGTTGCGTCCATGGGGTTCTTTTACCATCCTCGAAGAAGGCAAGGGATACAAAATTAAGCGGATCGAAGTGAAGCCCGGTCATCGCCTCAGCCTTCAAATGCATCACCATCGCAGTGAACACTGGATTGTGGTTTCCGGAACTGCGAAGGTGACTTGTAATGATCATGAAACCCTCTTAAGTACCAATCAGTCTACCTATGTACCCCCTTGCAGCACTCATCGTTTGGAAAATCCTGGAGTGCTCCCTCTAATTCTGATTGAGGTACAGAATGGCGAATATTTGGGAGAAGACGACATTGTCCGTTTCCAAGATGATTATGCCCGTGATAACAAGTAGGTTTGAATGACTGTTGTATTCGGACTGCTCTGGTATTTGAATCGATAGAACTGAGCTACTGATATGAATTACCTAGCGTAGTTGTCTTTTAATTAAGATGGCTGCGTTTTTTAATGCAAAATCGTAGTGGTGAGCGATCGCACTACGTTAAGTTCAGGGCGTGAGGGCTAGGACACCCCCCAGAAACAGCCACGTATAGATATAATCCAGTTACAATCGATGTTGTAATGTTCAATTTTGAGCCTAGGCAATCTAAATGATTCACCTGACCCCTGCGGCAGTGCAGGAACTTCAACGATTAAATATGCAGCAACCTGATCCCTCTTCTTGTCAGGTAAGAGTAGAGGTTAAGTCAGGGTGCTGTGCAGATTGGGCCTATATTTTTGCACCCAATATCACCTCCAGGGAAGGGGACATCCATGTCAGCGATGATGGGGTTGTGCTTATCGTTAATCAAGAACATCTGCCCCTTCTCCAGGGATTAACCATCGACTATTCCGAAGACTTGTTAGGGGGGGCGTTTAGATATCAGAATCCTAATGCAACCTACACAAGTGACTGCGGCAACTCATTCTCTATCACTCCCCCGGAGTAGACTACGGAGTCTTAATTACAACATTCGCCCATAATCTCTCTCCCTCAAGCTGATGGGCATTTGGGGGAGCTGCCCTGTGCTCTATTGGCTTGCCTCAGATATTTTGATGTTTGAGTATTTGACAGAAGTATTGACAGGGAAAACATAAATCTGATACATTTGTAGACCGTTGAAAATATTTCAGTCAAAGTTTCTGTGAACAGGAGTCATTAAGAAGAGTCACCTATGCCAACGATTCAACAGCTTATTCGAGATGAACGTCGAAAAGCGAAGCAAAAAACGAAATCACCTGCACTGAAGAGTTGTCCTCAACGTCGAGGTGTTTGTACGAGGGTGTATACCACAACACCCAAGAAGCCTAACTCTGCTCTCCGTAAGGTGGCTCGTGTTCGACTGACATCGGGCTTTGAGGTGACAGCTTACATTCCAGGAATTGGTCATAACTTACAGGAGCACTCCGTGGTGATGATCCGTGGTGGACGGGTTAAGGATCTGCCAGGAGTGCGTTATCATATCATTCGCGGTACGCTCGATACGGCAGGGGTTAAGGATCGACGACAGGGGCGGTCAAAATATGGAGCAAAGCGCCCCAAATCATAGGGTTTGGTGGTAAGGATGAGGGAAGAAGGGGTTGTCCTTTTGGAAAGGGAAGCTTGTGGAAAGCACAAGTTTTTGATCTGGCCAATTTTATTGCTGAAGAGATGACCTCTGAAATCTGTTACTTGATGACTAGTAGTTTGATGCCATCTTTACCCAGTGAATTGCTAGTTTGCTAAAGGTAAAACGCTAAACCCGATGTTGAGCCTTCTGCGTAATTGTTAGTTTTGTTTTCTTATTCTGAAAGTTTGATTAAAAGGTAACTTCACATGTCCCGTCGTACAGCAGCGCAAAAACGAACTGTTCTCTCAGATCCTAGGTACAATAGCCGATTAGTCAATATGATGGTTAATCGGATTATG